>JBLMXH010000160.1:0-8058 GCA_050257685.1 Nitrospirota bacterium | reverse complement strand
CGATGTTCCCGCACCTTGTGGCCGGACCGATTCTGAAGTTCTCGTTTCTCGCCGATCAGCTGAAAAATCGCCGGCTTACATCCGATAAATTCGCGCGGGGCGTCGCGTTTTTCATGATGGGGCTGGCGAAAAAGGTTTTGCTGGCGAATCCGTGCGGCAAGATCGCGGACACCGCATTCGACGCCGGCTCGATTCAAACGCTCGATGCGTGGTTTGGATCCATAGCGTATTCGTTTCAGATTTATTTCGATTTCAGCGGTTACTCCGATATGGCCATCGGGCTCGGCCTGATATTTGGATTCGTCTTCGCGAAAAATTTTGATTCGCCGTATCTCGCACAGTCGATCACTGACTTCTGGCGTCGCTGGCACATCTCGCTTTCAACGTGGCTGCGCGAGTATCTTTACATTCCAATAGGCGGGAATCAGCACGGCCTTTCCCGCACCTACGCGAACCTGATTATCACGATGTTGATCGGCGGCCTTTGGCATGGCGCATCGTGGAATTTTGTGATCTGGGGCGGACTTCACGGCGGCATGTTGGCGTTCGAGCGCAGCCAGGGCCGCAAAGGTGTTTATCATAACCTGCCCAAGCTAGTACGAATCGCCCTAACGTTTTTAATCGTGACGATCGGGTGGGTGTTCTTCCGCGGCGGAACATTAAGGGGCTCCGTTCAATATCTCGGCGCGATGTTGCACCTCAATCAGCCGTTCCCGAACGCGGCGTTGATCGGCGGCCTGGTTTACAAGCCTTATTACATTTTGTCGATTTTTGTCGCCGGGATCGTTGTTTGGTTTGGCAGGCAGACCTGGGATTGGAGCCAGGAAATGACCTGGCCGAAGACGGCGACCTGTTTCGCGCTCGGCTGGGTCGCGCTAGTCGTGCTGGCCACACAGGAATACAACCCGTTCATCTATTTCATTTTCTAGCGCACTGAAAATGCGAGATAGCACAACATATCGACTACTTCGCCGGCCACCGACGACCCAAGCACCGCTGCCGAAATATTCGTTGCCCAGATACGCGGATGCGACTCCGAGCGCGGCGCATCGGAAACTTCCGCGCGAAGAAGAAGCCGATCTGGCGCTAAAGAATACGAAGTTTGCGCCCGGAACGCGGCAAATTCTTATTACGCTGTTTTTGTTAACGATTGTCGCTGTTCCGACGATTCAGCTTGTTGGCGAATTTCGCGCCGCGGGTTCAATCAGCCGCATGCCCATGGTTTCCATCTTTAAATCGCTGCCTTGGCTTCCGCATGCTGAAGATCTCAAACGCGTCGAGCGCACGTTGGAAAATGAGTCGTTAGTCTCTCAATGGCTCCTGCCGCGCATGCAATATCTGCTGACTGTGGTGTTGGGCGCCGGCAACGAGCAGGTTTATTTAGGACACGATCCATGGCTGTTTTATCGCGCCGATGTCGATCATGTGATTGGGCCGCCCTTTCTCGACCCGATCCGGCTAAAACACCGTTTACAAACGAGCCGTGTCCAGCCCGATCCGATTAAAGGGATTGTCGATTTTCGGAATCAGCTTGCCGCGCGCGGAATCGATCTGGTGGTTGTGCCGGTGTCAGTGAAACCAAGTATTGAAGGTCAAATGCTCGCTCTCTCCAAAGCCAATCGGGCAGAGGCTATTGGCGCGTTACCCAATCCATCTTTCAACGAATTCAAAGCCCGGCTTGAACGAGAGAAAGTCCGCGTGTTCGATCCTGCGATGTTTTTGATTGAGCAAGGAAAAAACGCGCCTCTCTATCTCGAAACGGACACGCATTGGCGACCCGAGACGATGGAGTTGGTGGCAAAAAAACTGGCAGATTCTCTCCAATTGCCGCCGGCGGCAGCATCTATGCCGATGTCGATCGTAGAAAAGGAAGTCGTCGCGCGCGGCGATATTGCCGCGATGTTGAAATTAACGAGAGGTGACAAGTATTTTCCGACGGAGAACGTGACGATTCGACAAGTCGTTACCGGCAACGGGCTGTGGCGTCCAAGCAGGGAAGCCGATGTGCTCCTGCTCGGCGACAGTTTTTCGAATATTTTTTCGTTCGAAGCGATGGGCTGGGGCGAATCGGCAGGGTTCGCCGAGCATTTGAGCGTCGCTTTACGTCGGCCTATTGACTGCATTCTCCGAAACAGCGATGCATCGTTCGCTACACGCGAAATTTTAAGCAACGAGCTCGCGCGCGGACGGGACAGATTGGCTGGGAAAAAGCTGGTGATCTGGGAATTCGCAACGCGCGAGTTGTCGTTTGGAAACTGGAAACTTCTCGATCTGAAACTCGGTGAAGCGAAACCTTCGCGCTTCTTGAGTTTGAAGGCTGGCGAGCAAATCGAGGTCAACGGCACCGTAGAAACCATTTCGTCCGTGCCGCGACCTGGGACCGTGCCATACAAGGATCACATCGAGGCGGTGCATTTGGTCGACATTGTCGGTGCCGATTCGCACGACGCCACTACGGCGCATGCCCAGGCGATCGTTTATCTGTGGAGCATGCGTGACAACGTGTGGACGCCTGCGGCGCGGTTGCGGCCCGGCGAACCGGTTAAGCTTCGGTTGAGGCCGTGGCCAGATGTCTCAGCGCAATATGAGAAATTTAATCGCACCGAACTGGAAGATTCGGCATTGCAACTAGAGGAGCCGGTTTGGGGCGAGTATGTCGAAGTGTTGAAACGCTGATTTAGACAAGGCCGCTGCTTCAATTCGTCAGAAGCTTTCTCCGGCGACGGGGAAACTTTCTCGTCAACTGCGATCCTGCGGCGAGGAATGAATCAACCCACCAGAAGACGTTCTCCTTGCGAACGTTGCGTCTCATGCGTTTCATGCGGCCGCTGCGCTCTTCCTGGTTCATGCGGAATGCAGTCGAAATCGTGTCCGCCATTTGCTCGACATCGTACGGATTCACAAGCAAGGCATCAGGCTTGAGCTGCTCAGCAGCGCCGGCGAACTGACTCAGAATCAGCGCGCCATCCTCGCCGGTGCGGCACGCGCAATATTCTTTTGCCACGAGATTCATTCCGTCTTTGAGCGGCGTGATAAAGGCAATATCGCACGCGCGATAGCGTGCGAGAAGATCTGCGCGACCCAGACTGCGAAAATGATATTGGACTGGAATCCACGTGCTCGTCGAGAAGCGGCCGTTGATGTCGCCCACCAGTCGGTCGATGCGTCCTTTGAATTCGTGATACCGTGGAATCTCTACCCGGCTTGGCACCACGACCTGAATCAGTACAACGCGGCCGCGCATCTCCGGATACCGTTCGAGCGCGTTGCGAAATGCGCGAAGGCGTTCCGGAATTCCCTTGCTGTAATCCAACCGGTCCGAACCCAGCATCAACTGGCAATTGGGAAAACTGGCGCGCAACTGCTCTGATTTTTGCGTGACCGCCTGGCATTTTGCGTCGTTTTGGAAGGAATCGAAGTCGATGCCGATCGGAAAATGCTCGACGCGAATTTTTCTCTTTTCGAATTGGATCACATGCGTGTCGCCGCGCGAAAGGACTTTCGCATCCGGCATGACGCGTCGCACGCACTGCAAAAAGTTGCGGACGTCGCGCCGGGTCTGGAACCCGAGTAGATCGAACTGGAGCAGCGCGCGCAGGAGCCGGCGTTGTTGCGGCAGCTTCGCGAAAATGTCGTAGGGCGGAAACGGAATGTGCAGGAAAAATGTTAGTGCCGAGAGATTTTGCTGGGTGCTCCGTTCCCGTAACGCCTGGGCAACATACATCAGGTGGTAATCGTGGACCCAGATGAAATCGTCCGGTCGCGAGTTGCGGATGATCGCCTCGGCATAACGTTCGTTCACTTGCTTGTAAGCTTGCCAGTAGGCCGGTTCGAAGTTGCAAAAATTCTGCAGATCGTGAAACAGCGGCCAGATCACCTCGTTGGAATAGCCGTAGTAAAATTCGTCGCGCTCGGTTTCGCTCAGGGCCACCGAAACGACGTTGTAACCGGCGTCGCGGGTCGCTTCAACCAGTGGTCCTTGTGGAATTTTGCCGGCGATTCCGGGCCAACCGATCCACGTTCCACCGCGGTCGCGCAGCACCGGCTCCACTGCGGAAACAAGTCCGCCCACAGCCGGGGTGACCGTCCAGAGATCCTCGCCGGCAGCATCGAGCGCGAACGGCAATCGATTGGAAACCATTATCAGACGATTCATTGCAAGGGCGGTTACAAGCTTAACAGAGTTACATGGTTAGAATGCAAGGGGCTGATCGCACGCTGACGATGTAACCTTTGTAACTCATTTGATTGAGCCGGCACAGCGTACTCTGTCATGTTGAGCGGAGCGAAACATCTCTGATCATATTTCGTGGTCACCCGCCTTATGAGAAGAATTAATCCGAGATTGAAAGCCTGGCCTCGCCCCGAAAAATTTCGGGGCTACGGTGCAGCTTCGCTTCGCTCAGAATGACAATGCCGCTACGGTCTTGAGCTTTCAACGGTTTACGTAATTCAACATGATTCCATCGGCGCTCGAACACGTTCAAAAAATCGCGAGAAGCGGTGATCGCCTGGCGGTTTTTCTCGACTACGATGGCACGCTTACGCCTATTGTTAGTCATCCGGAAGACGCATGGCTCTCCGAATCAATGCGACAGACGCTGGGATCGCTGGTCGCGCGTGTGCCGGTCGCCGTCCTGAGCGGACGCGATTTGGATGACGTTCGTGGTCGCGTGCACGTTGATGGCATCGTCTACGCCGGCAGTCATGGATTTGACATCGCGGGTGCAGGCGGACTACGCAGAGAGCTGGGTAGCGCATATCTCCCCGTGCTCGATGCGGCAGAGATGGAGCTACGCAAAGCGCTCGATGAAATTCCAGGTGCGCAGTTGGAACGTAAACATTTTTCGGTCGCCGCGCACTATCGCAACGTAAGCGAAAACGACGCCTTGAAAGTTGCGGTGGCAGTGGACTCAGTGACAGCAAAACATCGCCAGCTGCGCATGATTAACGGAAAAAAAGTTTACGAGCTGCTGCCCGATATTGATTGGAACAAAGGCACAGCTGTGGTTTGGCTGTTGGAAACCCTGGAACGTGAGCGTGGGCACGCGTTCCCGATCTTCATCGGCGACGATCGAACCGACGAAGACGCTTTCAGCGCGCTCAAGGAGCGCGGGGTCGGAATTCTCGTCACCGAACGACCAGAGGTAACGGCAGCAAGTTATTGGCTCAAAAATCCTGAGCAAGTCGAGTGCTTCCTAAGAGAATTGATCGCCTGTTTGCCTGTGTAGGTAGGCGACCATCCGTAGACGCCGTCGGGGTCATCCGCCGAACCTTCGTATTTGTACTGTCTTGATCCAAGATTCGGCGCGCCGGGGACTGCGCGCCCTATCATCAATGGCGCTCCTGAAATTGTAGGGCAACCGCTCCGGTTGCCCGGGCAGGCGATGCGCCCGCTCTACAATTGATTTCGAATCACGTGGCGAAAGCAGTGCGAGCACGCGCCGCACTTCCAAAGCACCTCTCGCCGCGGCAGGAAGTGCAAAAGTTACCACAGCGTATGCGGAGTTTCGCGAAGCTTTTGGAGCGCGTACGCGTCCTCGCGTCGCTTTTCGCATGTATAAACAGCGGATCACAACGTGAGTTTCATCCCATCGTACGCAAGTCGTGTGTCGACCCCGCGCTCTTTACCCATCGCACATATACGCTCAGAGATCTTTCGTTCATCGCCGGCCACAATTTCAGATCCACAATGCGTGATGATTGCGCGCGGCACGCCTTCTTTCTGGCACCATGTCAACTGGGTCCGAACAGGCGAGTGACCGATCAATGCTTTGCCGCGTTTGCGAATAAACGAGCGCATTACCGTGGCGCCATCGCCAATATAGATTTGCACATCTTTCAGCGCTGCACCGCGTTCGTGAATGAAGATCAGGTCGGGCGCGTAAAAAATCCGGGCGCGTCCGGCACTTACGCGATATCCAACTGCTGGCGAAAGAATGGAATGTTCGACCTGGAACGCTTCGAAGGTGATCCCACAAATTTTCGTCGGCCTCCGTTCTTTGATGACGTGGCGACCGCGTATCGGATAATGCCTTAGTTCCTGCCACGTTTTCTCCGTCGCGTACACGGGACAAGGAGCACCGCGTTTCAATCCCCAGGCGTGATCGGGATGCGCATGCGTGAGCACGATTGCGTTGGGACTGAGGCGTTTCAGTTTCCCTAGCCAATCAATGCCGCAATCGATCATCACGGTTGTGGCACGATACGAAACCAGCAGCGACGTATGCATTCGATGTCGCCGCGTGCGCGTGTCGATCTCACCACGTGTGCCGATGAACGTCAGCTTCATTTGGACGGATTAGAAGTCACGTCGCCATGTCATTCTGAGCGAAGCGAATCTCAGATTACTTTCCCGAACCATTCTCTCCAAGGGAGTTAAGCCAGAGATGTTTCGCTCCGCTCAACATGACAATGTTTCTGTGACATGAGTTCTAGCCTTTTTGTAGCGTAGACGTGCGATTTATCTGTGGTGTCACTGCTACAATATATTTTGGGCCGCCGATTGAAATCGTCGGAACGACACAAAGAGGTGCTGACGGCGGCAACGGGCGTACCGGTCCTGGGCTTGGACGCTTTGGCCTCCACTGCATACGGACCCGAGGCAGCACTGACCATTCTTGCCGCGGCTGGTGCAGGCGGGTTGCACTACTTCCCGGCTACACTCTGTCCATGGTCATTTTACTTGCGGCACTTTACGTGTCGTATCGCCAGACAGCGGCGGCTTACCCGGATGGCGGCGGCGCACACACGGTGGCGAAGGAGAATCTTGGCCACCGCATGGCCGTGATCGCCGGAACTGCGCTGATCATCGATTACGTGCTCAATGTGGGCGTGGCTATTTCAGCTGGTGTCGCCGCAGTGTTGTCAGCGATACCAGCGCTGCATCCGCACAGGTTAGGGCTGTGCCTCGTGGTACTCTTCACTCTGGCTCTCATAAATCTTCGCGGTGTAAAACAGTCGGGCGTCGCTTTTTCTTTGCCCGTCATCGTTTTCGTGGTGTGTGTTGGCACGGCGCTCGGGATTGGGATCGTGCAAGCGTTGCTGAGCGCTGGGCATCCGCATCCGCTCAGACCGCCGCCGTCAGCTCCAAAAGCCATCGAGGCTGCGAGTATTTGGCTGGTATTGCTTTCATTTGCCAGCGGCTGCACCGCCATGACTGGTGTTGAAGCTGTCAGCAATGCCGTCCCGCTTTTCAAAAAGCCACAGGTACCGAGAGCACAAGGAACACTCACAATCATCGTAGCGGTGCTCGGCGCATTTCTGCTCGCGATCAGCTATCTCGCCCCGGCTTACAACGTCCATGCCATGAATGAGGGCAACCCGGGTATCAGTCGATGTTTTCGCAGCTTATTGGCGCAATCACCGGGTGGGGCAGCTTCTATTACATCGCGATCGCCAGCATTTTCATCGTCCTCGTCTTTTCGGCACCAGACCAGTTTCGCAGATTTCCCGCGTGTTTGTCGATTGCTCGCCGAGGATGGATTCATGCCTTCGTTTTTCGCCGAACGCGGCAGGCGGCTGGTGTTGTCAAGCGGGATCATCGGCTTAACAATCGTATCAGCGTTGCTGTTGATTGCGTTCGAAGGCCTCACGGACAGACTCATTCCATTGTTCGCAATCGGCGCGTTTAGCGCATTTTCTTTATCGCAGATTGGAATGGTTGCCCATTGGTGGCGGAAGCGAGGGAAACACGCGCGAACAAAGCTGGCGCTCAACGCCGCCGGCGCGACCATCACGATTATCGCGCTGCTCATCATTGTTGTTGCGAAATTCGTCGAGGGCGCCTGGATCACGGTCATCGTCGGGCCGGGTCTGATATGGATGTTTTGGAGGATCAAACAGCATTATCAACGGGTAAGGCGCAAGGTTGGTCAGCGAGTGAGATTGAAAACGGCCAAGACGCGGCCGCCGGTCGTGATCATTCCAGTTGATACCTGGAACCGCGTAACTGAACGCGCTGTGCGTTTCGGAATGGAGATGTCCGATGAGATCACAGCAGTCCATGTGTCCACAGAACATGAGGATACGAAGCGGCTCCGCGAAGCCTGGATCGAG
>JBLMXH010000159.1:0-8118 GCA_050257685.1 Nitrospirota bacterium | reverse complement strand
TACATTCCGCTATCAAAAGGAAATAGACTCCGCGGGTGCTGGGCAGTTTGGACTCGTAGCTGAAGAAGTGGAGGACGTGATCAGTAACCTCGTGGTTCACGACCGACAAAAAACCGTACATCGTGCGTAACCGAAAAATGAGAAACAAAAAACGACGATAGCCGAATTGCGACAGCAAATTGCGGTACTTACCAGGGACCTGCCAAAGGTGAGCGCACGGCTCGAACTGAGCAGACCCGTAGTGCGAACGGTTCTGAACTATCAGTAAAACAGCGACTCGTTGAAATAGGAGATCGTCGCCGATAATCTCCACAAAGTGGATTGGAGGGATTTGGGCTGGAGTTTTAGCGGTAGTACCCCGCGTCTCACCGGAAAAATTCTCTTTTCTTCGGTTTATAGAGGTCCAACGCAAACAAACGAGACGATTTATTGAGTTGTCGGCGATGAAGGTGGACCGCTTATTCTTGCTGGTGATCCCGCTCTTGTTCTTGAGCGGATCCCTTGTACAAGCGGGTCCGCTGGGAGACTTCTTCAAGAAAGTCGGTCACTCGATTGCCAAGCCTCTTCAGCGTGAGCCTCAGTCTGCTCCGCCTCCGCGCCCTCAACCTACGGCGGCACCGCACGTCACGCGGCGATCCTCTTCGCGAGTAACACCTGCGGCCGCCACGACCCCACCCGCGGAGGCACAATCATCACACTCGCCGAAGGAAGGAGAGTCTACTGCCCCTGTCCGAGCTCTTTCGGCCGCGGATATCGAAAAAGTAAAAGCTGGTTTGCCCTATGGAGCTCCGGTACCAGGCCGGAAAGGCATGGTCACCAGTCCTTATTTGCCAGAGGATGGAAAATACATCGATGTCACGGATTTTCCGTCGGGGTCCGTGGTGAAAGATCCCTACACAGGAAAGTTTTTTCTGGTTCCGTAAAGCTCCAGGGCCGATTCGATTTGACGCGAAAAGCGCCAGACAGATCGTCTTCCCGGAAGAGAACTGAAATCGCAACGTTAAACAAAGGAGATGCATCATGTTTGCCGTCATTCGTCATTATCATTTTAATCCAAACGACGGAGCGGAAATTGACCGCCGGATACGTGAGGAATTCGTACCGATCATCAAAAACGCGAACGGGTTTGTGCGTTATTATTGGCTTGATACCGGCAACGGCGAGGGCGCGTCCCTTAGCGTGTTCAGGGACAAGGCTGGTGCTGATGAGTCGGTGCGCCTGGCTGCGGACTGGGTAAAAGAGAATCTGTCTAAACTTGTCATTCAGAAACCCGAGATTATCGAAGGGCCAGTCAAGGCTCACGATTGAGCACCGGCTGGCGAGTGCTGTAGCGGCGTTTTCCAAGCATCGACTTCCTGACTTCGGCGGTCAGAGACCGCCGCTACGCAGAAGGGCTAGGCCAAACACCGAACGCTCGACGTCAAGTCGCAGTGCATCAGGGGCGGCTTATGACGGATGTTGGATAACGGTTTCGGCAACAAGTGCCTACAATATTCGCTGAAATGATCGTTTGTGTTCCGCGCAATCAGCACGATAGTGCGCACTTATTGGATTACTCTGTTTAACTTCACTGCGCGGTAGATCGTCAGATGAGCGTCGCTCATTGGTGGTTTGAAACCCGATTCCCGGGAACGGCTCTGTAGCTCGGTAGTTTTTCCAAGATTCAAACACAATGAAACTGTACGTTGGTAATCTCTCTTTTGAGACCACCGAGAACGATCTTCAGGATCTGTTCGAACAACATGGCCAGGTCAGTGAAGTCCGTCTCATGATGGATCGTATGACCGGCAAATCACGCGGATTTGCATTCATCACAATGAATGATGGTGCGCAAGCCAAAGCCGCGATGGGTGCGCTCAACGGCCGTGAATTTAATGGCCGGCCATTAACTGTTAACGAAGCGCGTCCTCGCGAAGAGCGGCCGCGCCCGTATGGTGGCGGCGGAGGCGGGGGTCGGCGTTCGTTCGCGAATAATCGCCGTTAATATCTAATTATAGATAATTGATAGCTGATCGCTGACACCGGGCGGAATTCCATCCGAAATTGGCGATTAGCAATCAGAGATTAGAAATAAGGATTGATGGATTCTGAGAAGGCAATCAGTGTCGAAGGGACGATTACGAGCGTGTTACCCGGAACGATGTTTCGAGTCGCGCTCGCGAATGAGCATCTCGTGCTCGCGCATATCTCGGGTAAGATGCGCAAACGTTTTATTCGCCTGACAGTGGGCGATCGCGTGAGAATGCAGATGTCGCCCTACGATACTGCCAAAGCCCGGATTGTTTACCGGCTCTAATATGGCTAGACGATTTTATTTTGAACCGCCGCGACGCCGACCCAAATCGAAGCCGGGCGCCGATTTGAAAAGCTTGCTCGTGCGTTGTCCTTCGACCTCGAAGCTGACTGATACCGGTCGCACGATTGAGCAGAACCGCTGGGCGGCCGCGAAAGTAAAGCCACAAAAATTGACCTGCGCCCACTGCGGCGCCGTCCATAGCTGGACCAAGGCAGACGTTGTCCTGGGCAGACCGGTTGCATAACTGGTTCGGGTTTTACCAACCAGCCGACAATATTCCTCCCATGATCTTCCGTATTCCGATCGATCGCATTAATTGGACGACAAGCGCGTTCCTGATCGGCACTTTTGCCTTAACGCTGACCGCGGTCCCGCTTTATCTGTGGTATTTCGGGCTCGATTGGTTCCATTTCGCGGTGTTCGCGGTTTTGACGGCTGCGACTGGATTTAGCATCACGCTCGGTTACCACCGGCTATTCACACACGCGGCATTTCGCGCACGATTGCCCGTGCGCTTGTTCACGCTCATCTTCGGCGCGGCCGCGTTCGAAAATTCAGTGCTAATGTGGGCGAGCGATCATCGCCGGCATCATAAGCATGTCGACCACGACGAGGATCCGTATGACATCAGCAAAGGATTTTTTCATGCTCACATCGGCTGGCTCCTGTTCAAGCTCTGGCCGCAACCGCCGTTTGATAACGTGGCCGACCTGAAAAAAGATCCATTGGTGATGTGGCAACATCGATACATTCATTTGCTCGCCGTGCTGGTAAGTTTTGGTCTGCCGACGTTGCTAGGCTGGCTCTGGGACGGCTCGGTCGGCGCACTTGGCGGGTTTCTCATCGGTGGCGTCGCCAAAGTCGTCGTGCTTCAACATGGCACATTTTTGATTAACTCAGCCTGCCATACCTTCGGGCGCCAGCCTTATTCGACGCGATGCAGTGCGCGTGACTCGTTTTTCATGGCGCTGTTTACATTCGGCGAAGGCTACCATAATTATCACCACGAATTTCAGCACGATTATCGCAACGGAGTGAAACCATGGGCGTGGGACCCGACGAAATGGTTGATTTGGAGTTTCTCCAAGGTCGGACTAACGAGCGGTCTGCGGCGCGCGCGGACGGAATTGGTTTCCTCGAGCGAAGCGAACGTGCGGCAAAATAGTTACGAGCGATCCGCTCGCGGGGAGGGGACATTGCAGGTCACGCGTTCGCAGCAGGACGGATTGACTTACTAGCTCTCACTCATATCGGCCTCTCGGGTTGACCCATTGACATCGTTCGCATTCCTGCGGCTCCATTCGCCGTGGCGGGTCCACACCTAGAGCATTTGGCCAACGCTCAACTCCGAGAAATCGCCCGCCGCGGCGGGTAAACTGAGCAGGCGTGCAACACCGAATGTCGAAACCAGTCTTTCGCGCGGGCGGATTTTTTTCTCTTCACGCCATAAAAACGGCGTGATACAAACGGCTCAGTGGACCGGGCCACAACGGTTGCGATTGGGACAGTACCAGTGGTTACGCTGGCGCCGACTCTAACCAGGTCCAGGACTGCGATTGCCGCAAGCGCAGGCGAATCGACTGCTAGTGAAGATGATCGCTCGGACCAAATCGATGTTTCTGCTGACGCTGTTGGTAGGGTTATCCGTAAATCTAATACTACCTGATGAACGTCTTGCGCTTGATTTTCAACACGCTGTCGGAGTTGCTCCAAGCCCTCGTCTACAAATGGCTTTTGGCTATCGGGAGCATCGTCAAACGGTTTATCGACTGCTTCAGAAAATTCAAACGGTACCATCAGCTACCGCACGATCTCAGGGATGTTACTGACAAAGGCTGCGGAGAAATCGACCATCCCTCCTATCATCGTGCTGATCCACTTATCTATTCGCAGAAGTATTTGCTCAGCAAGGGACTCGCAGTGACGTGGAATAACCCCGACATCATCCTGCTGCAGAACGGAGTGATTGTTGACGAAGCAAACCTGCAGCCAAATACAGAATACGAAATAGACGCAACGATCTGGAACAACTCTTACGACGCCCCTGTGGTAGGCATGGCTGTAAATTTTGCTTACCTGAGTTTTGGCGCAAGCACTACCGTCACACCTATCGGCACCACAGTGGTCGACGTTGGGGCTAAAGGTACTGCCTCTCACCCTGCTCACGCACGCACGACGTGGATAACACCGCCGGCGGGGCACTACTGCATCCAGGTTTCTTTTTATTGGGCCGATGATTTGAATCCCGATAATAACATCGGGCAAAACAATGTTGATGTGAGAGAAGCGCATTCGCCTGCTGTGTTCCATTTCGACTTGAGGAACAGCGGCAAAAGAGCTGATGAGTTTCATTTCGAAACGGACACCTATACCTTGCCGCCACCTGTCGAATGCGAGACACAAATTGATCGCTCGAAAACAGTTGATCAGCGGTGGGAGGAAATAAAAACCCGCCACAACCGGGCAGATTATCCGGTACCGCCGGGGTGGAACATTATCATCACTCCTGTGACTGCTCAGCTACAACCAAATGAAATCAAGGATATAGAAGTTGCGATCGAGCCGCCGGCAGATTTTAGCGGCAGCCAGTCTTTCAACATCAATGCTGTGACCAAAAGCTTGCGCCATGCTGGCGGCGTAACGTTAACCGTAACAAAGGCGTAGATTATGGCTTATAAGCAATACACCAAGTGCGTTGAGCCAAATGATTTCGTTGACCTGAGTACGCAAAACTGGGTTGGCTGGGTGCTTATAGGAGCGGGCGTCGCGCAGTTGTTAGCCATTGTTACGCTTGCCGTTATTGCAGCGCTATCGCCGCTTACGTCAAAGCCGGCGATACTAATGGCGTTTCTGCTGGTGATGCAGATTATTGCCTATCTCACATGGTGGCTTGAAGGCAGGCTCATTTGCCTCAACGAAGCCGACAAGTTTTGCGCCATTATTGGCCGTGTGAAGGAGCGTGGCTTATCAGGGAGCTTCAAAGGCGGCGACAACGATTACACGATGAATATTGAGCTTGCGCCCGGGCAGGAGCACCTGCTCGAAGTAAATCCAAAGATTACCGGCATTGGGCGGGGATATGATAACAGGGACAAGTATCGCAAGTTTCTCCACTGCGAGTTTGAAGGCAGCGGCATCTACCGCCTTCGCCAATACATGTATGTAATTGCGGCTCTGCTTGCGCTTGCTTTCTACCTGCCATGGCCGCTGGATTTCATTCTTTCGATGCTTGCTATTCTTGCTGCGCTCATCGGCTGGCAGGAGCAGTTCCAGCCGCCTAACCAGGCTGCGGACCCGGGCAACCCGTTAGACGTCAATCCAAACCTCGGCGATCTAAGCCCGAATGACCTGGTGATTGTGAAAGGTGAATGGATATACGACTCGCTGCACAAAGGCTGGCACGAAATACATCCCGTGCGCTTCTGCTGCCGACCATTGAAACGCAGCGACATTCCCGAACCGGATGATGCAAACCTCGACTGGAGTGATTATAAAGTGCCTAACCCGAATACGGGTCAGCCGATGCCACTGGACGACCCTGCAAACGTGGAGCTGCTGAAGCAAAAGTGGTGCGGCATGATTCACGATTGCGAAGATGCAGAAGACGGTGGGAGCCGCGATGATCCGCAGCTTAACTGGAGCGTACATCCTGTGATAGATGGGTGTAACCCACCGATCGTGATCACGTAACGGAGTTAACCTCGCGATGGGGCACGGCCCAATCGCCGTTGAGCGAACTGCAGTCCATCCATGTAGCAGCGGTCACCTTTGTACATCACTTGCAACTCCCGCGCTGCTGATCTGCCGTCGTCATGTTTGATGCCGTGCTCGCGAACGGACAAGCACATGCGCGAATGTTCAATAGCGAAGAACACGCTGCACAAGTGTGAGCACAACGGTTAGTAAAGCGACGAGAAAAACAAGCTCGGAAACTCCGGTTCCGCCGTCCGGAGATAACCCGAATAATAGTTCAATGAAGTGCATTCAGCCTCCCTCCTGGAAACGAGTTTAACCTGTCGCTCTGGGGCAACGATTTCGCTCGTGTTACCGATTTCGGATCGTAGATATTTTGCGAGAGCCAATCAAATACTTTTATGAACAGACCGACGTCTATACCGGCGTTGTATCAGCGGCAGTTTCTGACTTTCGGCGGTCGGAGACCGCCGCTACAGAATATGGCCAACTTGCAACGATCAACGCTCAACACCCAACGTCTAATGTTGGATGGCCAAGTGAAGCGGGATTCCCCCAAACTGGTAGCGCCTTTAAAGCGATCTAGTCTATGATTTGTATTTCAAACTGAAGGAGGAACCAAATGCCTGAACAAAAATCTGACAAAATCACCCGCGACCAACTCGGGCAGCTCTTGAACGAAGATCTCGCCCGCGAATATCAAGCCATCATCGCGTACGTCGTTTATTCCCAGGTGCTCAAGGGCGCCGAATACATGGATATCGCCGCTCAGCTCGAAACTCACGCCAAGCAAGAGCTCGATCATGCTCTGATCCTGTCGCGGCAGATCGATTACCTTGGCAAAATGCCGGTGGTTACGCCGAAGCCGGTCCGGACATCGAAAAACGCGAGAGATATGCTCCGGTTCGATCTGGACAATGAAAACGAGACGATTCGTAATTACCGCGACCGCATCCCGCAGTGTGAAGCGCTTGGAGAATACGCGATGGCTGAACAGATTCGCGAGATCCTCGTGCAAGAGCAGGATCATCAAATTGATTTGGCCACAGCACTCGGTGAAGAAGTTCCAAACGTCAATTCCGGTCCGCAGAGACGTGCTTTGCGCAAGCGTCGGTAATGCAGTGTTATAGTGGCGCTCTTCGAGCGTCGATCTTCCGGAATTCGGCGGCCCTAGATCGCTGCTACAGTGAGCGTGGGCCGGATGAATTGGGGAAATCTTGTCGGTGCCCGTCGTTCTATTTTTTGTACGGCGTCGTCAGTTCCTTCTCGTCCGTATCGACCACGAACACAGCCAACAGCTTCGCGGGTTCCGTCTTGCTCGCGTTCTCACTAACACTGTGCCGGTCACCGGGCATCTCCGAGAAGTTCTGCCCGGCGTGATACGTAACGGCAGGCCCGTCATTGACCGAACTTCGGATGGCTCCCTCGAGAACGGTCGCGTAAATGAACGCGGATTTTGGATGCGTGTGGGCGGGTGACGAACCGCCGGGACCATATTCGACCAGTACCCCCTTGATACTTTTCCCGGGCACATTCGGTAGAGCATGCTCGTAGACGAGCGTGACCTTTGCGTTGTTATCAGCGGCGATCGCCGGGCTTATTCCGATCGCGCCAACGATGAGTGCGCAACTAATAAGTGTGTAGGTAAAGCGCGGCAGCCCGATGGGTTGGATTCGTGTCATTGTGATGTTCTTTTTCGCACGTGGCTTCCTTGTTGGCGAGATGTTTCAATCAATCGAGGTGCTTTCCAGAATGTGCGGCAGACCGCAAACTATCATGCGACCTGCCGCCACTTCCGAGATTCAAGCTGCCTTTTGCGCTGTGGAGCGGTTGAGCCATTCCTCGAAATGCGTCGGCGCGAGGCGCGCGTTCTTACCAGGGGTAAGACTTCGATCGTTCAGTTCTGCACCAAAATAGAGCGCGTGCGCATCCGTGATCACCTTCCGTGGATCTCGCGTCGCCCTCAAGAAACGTCTGGCGAATTCATCCATTCGGATTTGTTCGGGTCCTCCAATCTCGATGATGGCGTTTAGTGGTTCCGATAGTGCGATGCCAGTCAGGGCGGTGGCGACATCATCCGCTGCGATTGGCTGCATGAGAGCTGATGACAACCGAACGGTTTGTCCTTC
>JBLMXH010000158.1:0-13221 GCA_050257685.1 Nitrospirota bacterium | reverse complement strand
CCCCACACGCGATTCCCGACTGGAACTGTTGTCGCTACTTCATTCTTTTGCGTGTCGATGATCGCAATTGCGTTGCCGCGGCCTGTTGAAACGTAAAGTTCCTTTCCGTCACGCGAGACTGCAGTGCCCATTGGCAGCGAGCCCGTAGGCAGTTGAATTTTTGCGAGCAGTTTATGCTCTCGCGCATCGACTACGGCGACATAGCCGCCGTTTTCACAAGCAACGTATGCGCGCGCGCCATCAGGTGAAAATGCAACCGAACGCGGCCGACCGCCGGTTTCGATCGTTGAGATCACACGCTGTTGATCGGGGTCAATCGCGAACACTTCGCCTTTTTGTTCGCACGTGACGTATACTTCACCGTTTGCCGGATTGACCCCGACACCTTCCGGTTCCTCCGACACTTTTATTTTGCCGCGCGTTTGGCCAGAATCGAGATCGATAATCGACGCGCTGGCATCGTCTTCATTTGCGATAAACCCGAATTTTCCATCTTTGCTGATCGCGAATTGCTCGGGGTCCGATCCGACGTGCCACCGATCTGTCAATTTGCGCGCTGCTGTATCGATCACGCCGAGACCATCGGCGCGTTTGTCTGCTGGCGCGCGATTTTCATCCAGCCCGGGCGCCATTCGCGGCGAGCCGCTCAAGGTAACGAAGACTCGCCGACCGTCCGGCGTGGCGTGAATTCCGCGCGGCCGTTTACCTACTGCAAAAGTTCCGACGACGGTATCTGTCGCTCCGTCAATCACCGTGACGTCACCCGAGCGTTCGTTGCTGACGAACACGAAGTAATTCGGTGACTGCGCCTGCGCCAACGAGATCACCGCCGCGGCTACTAGTGTTGCTGAAAAGCTAATTCTCATTTCGTAAGTAGATCATGCTGGATCGTCGCATCAAACCCGCCAGGCAGCGCGAAAATAAAGCAGTGCGAAATGCAGCGCGCTCCAAAAGCACTTCGTGCGCAATCGAGGGAGCGCATGACTTATAATTGGACGTTGGGCGTTGGGCGTTGGACGTTTTCCCGTGATAACGCACAATAAGCTTTTCATTCCCGGTCCCGTTGAAGTATCCGAAAAAACATGGGCAGCGTTTTCGCGTCCTTTGATTGGCCATCGCAGCGAAGATTTCAAAAATCTCTACCGCGAGATTCATCCAAAGCTCCAGACGTTGTTCAACACAAAGCAGCCAGTGTTTCTTTCCACCTCGTCGGCTTGGGGCGTCATGGAAGCGTCGATCCGCAATCTGGTCGATCGCGGTGTGCTTTGCTGCATGTGTGGCGCCTTTTCCGACAAATGGTTTGATGTCGCCAGGCGATGCGGAAAAAAAGCCGAGCCGCTTCAAGTGGAATGGGGCACGCATATCGACCCCAAGAATCTCGATCGGCAACTAGCGACTGGAAAATTCGATACCGTTACCTTGACGCACAGTGAAACCTCGACCGGCGTGATGAATCCGCTCCCGGAAATTTGCTGTGTCCTGGCCAAATATCCCGATGTCGCCCTCATTGTTGACACAGTGTCGTCGTTTTCTGCGGTGAAAATCGAGATGGACGCGCTCGGAATCGACGTGATGCTCACCGGAGCCCAAAAAGCGCTGGCACTACCGCCCGGATTTTCACTGTTTTCCGTTTCCGAAAAGGGGTTTGACCGCGCGGGGAAAGTGCCGAATCGCGGATTCTATTTCGATTTTCTGGAGTTTAAGACCGAGCAGGCAAAATTCATGACACCGAGTACGCCGAGCATCGGGCACGTTCATGCGCTTGAGTTCAAGCTCGATGAAATTTTGCATGAAGGTCTTGAAGCGCGTTATGCACGCCATGCGCACACCAATGCTTTGGTGCATGATTGGGTACGCCGCGCAGGATTCGATTTTTTTGCCGAGGAAGGGTTTCGCACCAAGACACTCACCTGCGTGAGAAATAATAAGGGCATCGACGTGCTGGAGCTGGCGAAAAAGCTTCGGGAAAAACATCATTTGGTGATCGATCCCGGCTACGGCAAGATCCGGGGCCAAACTTTTCGTCTGTCGAATATGGGCGACGAGACAGAAGAAACCGTTTCGCATTTGCTGGCATGCCTCGACGATGTTCTGTAGGGAAAGCTGATAGCTTCCTCTACAAAGCTCGCTATGCCGGCAATTGAAGCGTCCAAACTAACGAAGGTTTATCGCACTTACCGCAAAGAGCGCGGCCTGTGGGGTGCGGTGAAAGGTCTCGGGTGGCGGCGGTACGACGAGACGCGAGCGGCTGATCAGGTCACATTTCAAATCGAGGAAGGTGAGTTTGTCGGATTCCTGGGGCCGAATGGCGCCGGCAAAACTACCGTCCTCAAAATGCTCTCGGGTTTGCTAAATCCGAGTTCAGGCCACGCGCGCGTGCTGGGCTTTGTTCCCTGGGAAAGGCGTAACGAAATGAAACGGCAGTTTAGCCTGCTGATGGGACAAAAAAATGCACTTTGGTGGGATCTCCCAGCGCAGGAATCGCTCGAGCTGAACCGCGCCATCTACGGCATCGACCGCGATCGGTTTAGGAAGGTGGTGGACGGATTATCGGAGCTTCTGGAGGTGCGCGACAAAATGAACGTGATGGTGCGCGAGCTTTCGTTAGGCGAACGTATGAAAATGGAGCTGATCGCCGCGCTGATTCATGAGCCGCGTGTGTTATTTCTCGATGAGCCGACTATCGGCCTGGACGTGGTTAGCCAACAACGAGTCCGCGAATTTTTGCGCATCTACAATGAACAACATCGGATAGTTACCCTGCTCACCAGTCATTACATGCAGGACATCGAAGAGTTATGTCATCGGGTGTTGGTGATCGATCACGGCAAGATATTCTTTGACGGACCGCTGGCGGAGATCGTCGATCGTTTCTCGGGTTATAAAATTCTGAGTCTTACGTTCGAAAAGGAAGCCACACGCAATCTTTCTGCTTTTGGTGAAATCACAGAGCAAACACCCGTCTCGGTTCAATTGAAAGTTCCACGCGCAAAAGTCACCGAAACCTGCCGGCGACTTCTCGAGGCTTGCGATGTTAGCGATATAAATGTCCAGGAAGTGCCTGTAGAAGATGTCATTCGCCAGTTGTTCGGCGAAACACACGAGGAGCACACTCTGGCAAGCCTCGCTGCCGCAGAAACGGCGGAGGCCAGGTAGCAGCAGCAGAAACACCGAGGGGAGCTGACGCAATTTCAATGTTTGATCACATATGTGATCAAACATTGAAATGATAGATTTACGAAAGATCAAGAATCCCGCTCCGCGAAGCTCGGTAGGATGCTTTTTTCCATGGCGTCGGCGAATGTCGAATATCGCGGCGTCCATCCCAAACGGCGCAGCTTCGCGTTGCTCACACGTTTGTTGGTATCGCCGCGTTTACGGACTTTCTCGGATTTTCTGATAGGCGGAACAGGTAGATTAAGTCGCTGCGCCAGCCAGCGGTAGCATTCGCTTTGCAAAATAGGTTGGTCGTCAACGACGTTGTAAATCTGTGCTGAGTCCTGTGCTTCCTGATTAACTAAAACAAAGAGGGCGGACGCAATGTCATCGCGATGGACCTGATTAACAAAGCGATCGTCATGCGGATCGATACTTGCGGCGCCATTTAAAAATTTTGTTAACAGGGCGGAGCGGCGCGGCCCGTAGATGCCTGCCAGCCGTGCCACGATTCCGTGTTTTTCGAGAATCAGCTTTTCCGTCTCTAAAAGAATCCGGCTGGTCTCCCGAATTGGTTTCGTCTCGCTCTCTTCCGTTACCCACGACCCGTCGCGCTGCGCATAAACACTGGTGCTGCTTGTAAACAGAATTTTTGCGTGAGGAAAGGTTTCGAAAAGGTGGCGTGCGCCGTTTAGGTAAATTTGCCGATAAGCTTCCGCATCACCGCCACGCGAGCTGGCACAATGGATCACTGCATCGAATGATTCTGCGTACTTGCCGACCTCACCGTGTAGGGAGAAATCGATTACGCGGATGGAGTACTGCTTTACTGAAAGGCGCGTGGCCGATTCCTGCGAGTGCACCCAACCTTCCACGCTCCAGCCGGTTGAATGAAATAAATCAGCCGTCGCCTCTCCGACATAACCACACCCGGCGATCAGAATTCGCGGCATGCTCCTGATGCTCAGGTTACCGCCGCCGAAATTTCGATATCTTCGAACACGTTCTTCTGAAGTGCCCGGACTTGCTTCAACCTGATCAGTTCGAGGAGCGCGAGAAAGGTGACAATCACCTCGATTCTGGATGCAGCGTCGCTGAACAAATCAGAAAAGCGGAAGCAAGTGCCTGTGGAGATGCGCTGCAAAATCGCATCGATCTTTTCGGACACGCTAAAGCGTTCACTGAAGATTTCCTGCACGTCCCGGCGTGATTCCAATCGTTTCACCACGGTTTGGAAAGCACTGATTAGTTGGAAAATTCCAACTTCTGCCAGGCGCAACGGTTCCTGCAGATCTCGCGACGTTCCGGTTTCCCGGATGAAAACGTTTTCTTGTTCGAGTGCACGGAGATTGAGTTTGGCGGCGGCCTCCTTGAATTTTTTATACTCGATCAGTTGCCGAATTAATTCCCAACGAGGGTCGTCCTCGGCGGCATCTTCTTCAGGAGGCTGTTGGTCGCGCGGCAGCAGGCTCCTGCTCTTCAGGTAAATGAGGTTGGCTGCCATCACGATGAATTCGCCCGCCAGCTCAATGTTCAGTTCTTTGAACGCTTGAAGATACTCAAGGTACTGGCTGGTGATGCGCTCTAGCGAAATATCGTAGATGTCGATTTCGTCCTGTTTGATCAGGTACAGCAACAGGTCGAGCGGGCCTTCGAACACCTCGAGCTTAACCTTGTAATCGACGTCCATTTCTGCGCGGCCCGACTCTACAGGCAAGAACGAGCCAAAGTAAATCGTTTCGAAGCGATTAGGTTTTCAAAACGGCGCATCCGAACGCGCGCCTCGTAATCAGTGTACTTACGCAGGAACGTTGCGATGAATCCAGACGCTGTTCACGAGGCCCAGTCCGAACATGATCATCAGCACAAACGAGCCGCTGTAGCTGATCAACGGCAATGGCACGCCGGTGATTGGCAGCATTGCGATCGTCATTCCCACATTTTGGAAGATGTGTGTGAAAATAAGCGCAGTGACACCTACCACCAGAAGAAGTCCCAATTGGTCCCCGGCGAAAAAGCCGACGAAAAGACAGGTTAACAGGAGCAAAGCAAACGCGCCCATGAGAACTATTCCGCCGATAAAACCCCATTGCTCGGCGATGGCTGAAAAAATGTAGTCGTTATGCACAGCTGTCGCAGGCAGAAAGCCAAGCTCGATCTGGGTATTCGGCGCCTTGAATCCTTTTCCAGACCAGCCTCCTGAGCCAATTGCAATCAACGATTGATTGATCGCCCACGCCGAACCCTGCTTGTCGATGTCGGGGTGTGTAAAAGCGGTGATGCGCTGTTGTTGGTACGGCTTAAGGCCGAAATTGATGGCGATCGGGATGAACGCGATCCCGATCAGGATGATGCAAAGCAAATAGCGCAGCGGCAGACCGGCGACGAACCACAACGCAAGCATCACCGGAACCCAAATGATGACTTCGCCCAGGTCTGGTTGCATGAGAATTAAAAGACACGGTGCGCCTGCAATTGCTCCCGAGAGAAGTAATCGCAGTGCCGGATGCATTTGGCGAAACTGAGTCAGGAACAGCGCTAACACCATGATGCCTGCGATAACCGCAAGCTGAGCGGGCTGAAAATTGATTGGTCCCAGATGCAGCCAACTGCGCGCTCCATAAACTTTGACCCCCATGAATTTTGTCATGATCAGAAACACAATGCCGGCGAGGTACATCGGCAGGGCGCCCCAGCGAATCCAACGGTAGTGGACCAAACTGGTCAGCATGAACGCGAAGACACCGACGGCCACCCAGTTTGCTTGTTTCCGCCAGAAATCGGCAGCATACGGGTCGCTGCGCGTTGAGGTCGCGCTGTAGATTGCCACGACGCCAAAAACAGCGAGGGCCAACATGATCAGTAATAGAAGCCAGTTTTGGCCGAGCAACTTGCGAAGAAAAGGCGTCATTTGCTGTCGGTAATTGCTTTCAGTTCCGGTGATTTTTCCGGAAACATGGAACGATTATACGCAGTTTGCGTTTGCTGCAAAACGTTCACTGCAAACCGCGGTAGACCCGGGGTAACCATTCGCCCGAGATTTGCTTCAATGATGCGGTTTTCTGTCGTTTTTCGACAAATTTAAATCACTAAACAGCAGCTGTTTACAACAATTTTGCAGTCAGAAAGGTGCTTGGCTTGTCACTACATTTAGGGACCACTACATTACTCTGTCGCGTTTAGTGTTTGGAGCATGGCAATGGGAAGGAAAAAGAGAACAACGAAACGAAAACTGGCGCTCCCGACACTGCCGATGCAGCAGCAGCTGAATTTGCGCCATGAGGGGACGCATTTTGATCTGCTCGAGATCTTTGATGATTTGAACCGGCGGCATTTTCGCAGGCGTCTTCGGGGTTACAAAGTGGAGTGGGGACGCCGGCGAAAACATCGGCCCAGAGAACAATTCGTTTTTGGGACAATCCAGGAAGAAGATCGGCTGATTCGCATCAATCCGGCGCTGGACCAGCCGTTCGTTCCGCTGTGGTTTTTGCGATACGTGCTTTATCACGAGATGCTCCATTCAGTGGTGCCGGACGAAATCCTCTCGCGAAATCGCCGCCGCGTTCATACCGAAGAATTCAACCGTCGCGAGCGTGAATTTCCCGATTATCGCCGGGCCCGTCGCTGGGAAGACGAAAATCTGTCGCGATTCTTGCGCTGAGCCAGCGCCTCTGAGCTGTCGGCACCGGTCTATGGCGGTTGATTTGAACTAATGCGCCAGCGCTCTGCCCTAAAGGAGAGCTGTTACTGCGTTTGCGGGATCTCCGGTCGGTAGGACCGTTCAGACGGCCACGGCGTCGTCGCTACGTTCTTTTTGATGAGGAACCAAAGCGTCGTCGCCAGGAGCAGAGAGATCAACTTCGCCCGCCAGTTTTTCAGAATCAGTCTCTTCATACTTGCTGTGTAACAAAATTTCGGCAATGCGCTGACGGAACGTCTCTGGAGTGAAATTGCGCTCGATTCGGCGCCGATGACAAATGGAAATAGCGCCGGTCTCTTCCGACACAACGACAGCTATGGCGTCCGATTCCTCCGTAATTCCGAGCCCGGCGCGGTGACGTAGTCCAAGGCTGCGGTCCAATGTTTCCCGTTGGCTCACGGGAAAAATGCAAGCCGCAGCCGCGATTCGCCCATTTCGAATGATCACTCCACCGTCATGCAGCGCTGCCTTTGGATGAAAAATGGTCAGGATCAGTTCGACAGAAAAGTCGCCGTCGATGATTACGCCTGTTTCCTCGTAAACCCGAATCGACGTATCGCGCTCGATCGCGATCAGTGCGCCGAATTGTTTGTTCGCCAACTGCGTCACGGCTTCTGCCAAATCATGAACGGTTTCTCGTCGTTCGCTGGTGAGTGAAAAAATTGGATGCCCACCAAGCGCAGCCAAACCACGTCGCAGCTCCGGTTGAAAAATCACCACCAACGCAATGGCCAGGAAGACCGAGAAACTTCGCACCAGCCATCCAATGACCACCAGGTTAAGCAACGTGGAAATCAGGGTCAGCGTGAGGAAGACAATCGCCAATCCCGTCAGCACTTTCGCTCCGCGCGTTCCGCGGAAATAGAGGTAGCCATAATAAATGGCCACCCACAGCAGAAGGATTTCCACCAGGCTGCGCCAGCCTCTGAGCCACAGGTCAATCAGTTCATGAATCATTTTGCCCTCTGCAAAATCGCTTCAGTTACCCGCAATGCATACACATTCTCCCTGACATCGTGAACACGAAACACGTCCGCGCCCCGCGCGCGCAAGAGCGAAGTCATCGCGAGGCTGGGTACGAGCCGGTCGCTGATCTCCGGCGATTGGATCAACTTGCCGAGGAACGATTTGCGCGAAACGCCAACCACCAGGGCTCGATCATGCACGCGAAGTCGTTCCAGACCGGCGAGCAATTCGAGATTGTGTTCAAGCGTTTTCCCGAAACCAACGCCCGGATCAAACGCAATCGCCATGGGATCAATGTTTAAACCTATGGCGCAGGCATATTGTTGTCGAAAAAATTCAGAAATTTCTGCAACCACATCCGTGTAGTGCGGCTGAATCTGCATTGTGCGGGGGGTTCCTTGCATATGCATGATGATGAAGGCCGACTTCGTTTTGGCAACGAGCGGCAGCATTTGATCATCGCCTCGTCCGCCCGTGACATCATTCACAATCGAAGCGCCCGCCTCGATCGCCGCGCGCGCCACGTCCGCTTTCGACGTGTCGATGGAGATGGGCACATCAACTTTTCCGCGTAGGTTTGCTATCACCGGAATCACGCGCCGCAATTCCTCCTCAACCGCAATAGGATCCGAGCCGGGATGCGTCGATTCTCCGCCGACGTCGATGATGTGAGCGCCCTCCGCCGCCATCTGTACACCACGTTCCGTCGCTTTATCTGCTGCGAAAAATTCCCCCCCGTCGGAAAATGAATCCGGCGTCACGTTTAACACGGCCATGATTAACCCATGCCGGGAGACGTCGAAGACGCGCTTACCGATTTTCCAGGTCCTTTCGCGCATTACGCTTGAGACTAACACGAGCGCCGGATTATTCGAAAAGGCCGAAAGAAATCACGGAAGGCGGCATGCCGACTGGGCAACTAGCAAATCATCGATTCGCCAGCATGTCATTCCGAGCGAAGGAATCCCGCGAAGCAACCAAAGGTAATGCTCCGGGATCCTTCGACTGCGCTCAGAATGACCGATTTCTCGCTCTGCTTATTTTTTTCTAGAGTATCGTCCGACAAGCTCGCCCTGTGCGATGATATGACCTTTCATCGCGGCGTCCACTTGGGTCCGCTTTGCGCCAGAACGCAAATCCAGTTCGCGATCGAGAGCGAAGACCTTAAACGAATACCGGTGTGTGCCTGGGGGCGGACACGGGCCGCGATAACCTGTTTTACCGAAATCATTTGCGCCTTGTACACCTTTTGGCGCACTGCCTTCCGGAATCGAAGTGGTCTGCGCCGAAACATTCCAGATTAGCCAGTGCGTAAACAATCCGCCGGGCGCATCCCGATCATCAGCAATCAACACAAGGCTTTTCGCTTCCGGAGGAACACCGGCTATCTGTAAAGGCGGGCTGGTGTCCGACCCGTCACAGGTGAATTGTGAAGGAATGTTGCCCCCTTCGTGAAAAGCGGAACTTGTGATCTTCAGCGTTGCTCCTTCTGACGTAACCAGCGATGTGATTGTGATCAGAACCAACATTGCCGCATAAGTAATGGCCTTTTTCATCGTTTTACCTTCGCGTTGAAGTGTCGGAACATAAGCCTGTGGGCTGTGCGCCGAGCAAAAATTTCTCCACTGCGTTTCACAACAGCAGAGTACAAACTCTGCTGGCACACAGACTGAAAGTCTATGTTCCCACCATCACTGGTTTCGCCTAGATGAACAAGGACGGACCTAACACCCGAGAACAAGTCCTGACGCTACTTGCGCGGAAGGATTACCGGCCTCTGAACAAGATCGAAATCGCGCGGAAGTTTGGTGTGAGCGGCAGGGCACGAGTTGCATTGCGCAAAACGCTGCGCGACCTCGAACGCGCTGGTGAGATCGCGCGCATTCGGAAGGATCGATATGTCTTACCGGCTGAAGCCGACTTGGTAAGCGGGAAGTTGTACCTTCATCCAGCCGGCTATGGCTTTCTCACGTCGGAAAAGCCGGGCGAGCCAGACGTTTTCATTGCGGCGGAAAACGTCGGCACAGCAATGCATGGAGATCGTGTCGTGGCGCGTGTATCACCCGGACCTCCTGCCGGGCGAATAAAAGGACGTCGTGAAGGCCGTGTGATTCGAATTCTTGAACGCGCTCACGATACTGTCGTCGGGACGCTGCAGCGGTCACGCAGTTTTTACTACGTGGTGCCGGATGATCCGCGCTTCGTGCACGATATCTACGTGCGCCCTGTAGTCGCGGCGACAGAAGATCAGCGCTCGGAGGCCGCCGCGACAGTTGGGGATAAGGTTGTGGTGCGCCTCGAGGACTGGCAATCGCGCCACGTGAATCCCGAGGGCCAAATTATCGAAGTGCTCGGGCCTGCATCGGCGCCCGGCGTCGACGTGCTTTCGATTGTTCGGAAATATCATCTGACGACGGAATTTTCCCCGGATGTGTTGAAGCAGGCGGAGGCGATTCCGCAAAATGTTGATGCGCGCCAAATCTCCGGGCGGGAAGATCTGCGCAACCAATTCATCGTCACCGTCGACCCCGACGATGCGCGAGATTTCGACGACGCCATTCACGTGGAGAAGCTTCCAAACGGCGGCTGGCACCTCGGCGTGCATATCGCCGATGTTGCCGCATACGTGGAAGCAGGCAGTGCGTTAGACCGCGAGGCGCGGCGGCGCGGCAACAGCGTCTATCTGCCCGATCGCGTCATCCCGATGTTGCCGGAGCGCTTGAGCAATGGTGTTTGCAGCCTCAAACCAGGAGTCGATCGACTCACGCACTCGGTTTTCATTCAGTTCGACAAACGAGGGGTGGCTAAGAGTGCGCGGTTCGCGCGGAGCGTCATTCGCAGCGCGCATCGCCTTACGTACAAAGAAGCGTATTCGACTTTAACGTCGCCGCCCCGTGGCGTATTGGGCGAACGGCTTCATCTTGCGTGGGAGCTTGCCGCGTTGTTGCGACGGAAACGATTCGAACACGGTGCGCTCGATCTTGATTTTCCGGAGGTAAAGGTTTGGGTCGACACAAATGGCAAGCCAGTTCGATTGGAACGTGTCGAGAACGATGAATCGCATCAGTTGATCGAAGAATTCATGCTGGTGGCAAATGAAGCAGTAGCGCGGGAGCTAAACAGGCGCGCAATTCCAACAGTCTTTCGTGTTCACGAAAATCCAGATCCGGAAAAGCTCGCGGAATACCGAGATTTCGCGCTGAGTTTTGGCTACAGAATTGGTGATCTGACGCATCGGGCTGAATTGCAGCGATTGCTTGCTGAAATCCGCGGAAAACCCGAAGAGCAGGCGCTAAAGGTCGGTCTTTTGAAAAGTCTTAAACGTGCGCGCTACGATCATCAGCCATTGGGGCATTACGGCTTGGCGAAGACCAATTATTTGCATTTCACCAGTCCGATTCGGCGTTATGCCGATCTGGTCGTGCACCGCGCATTGTATAAGGCCGGCAGTCCGTTGCCGTCCGCACCTTCTCGAACTACTGAACGGCGGTCACGGAGTGACGCGCCCTACCACCCCAGCGTAGCGGAAATTACTTCTATCGCGGAACACATCTCAGCAACAGAGCGAAATGCTGCCGATGCCGAGATCGATGCTACGCAGATGAAAAAGCTCGAGTTTTTCCAACAGCAACTCGCCGGGCGTAAGTCGCAGATCTTCTCAGCGACAGTCGTGGACATCCGGAATTATGGATTAATGGTGGAATTACCCGACGCGCTGGTGACCGGTCTTATTCATGTCTCATCGCTGACAGACGACTTCTACGTGTTTGAGCCCGCGCGACGTCAACTCATTGGCAGGCGATCACGCAAAAGACTCAAGGTTGGCGACGATCTGCCGGTTCTTGTGGCGCGTGTCGACCTCTTCAAACGGCAGGTGGACTTCGCGATTGCGCCGGCCAGCGAAAGATCGAAGGCAAGCCGCCGAACCAGACGTTCCTCGAAGAACGCTTGAACTTTGCCACACGCTCGCATTTGGAAACGATGGGTGAACATTTGCGCGATTCCAAATCGCCGCTAAAAAATGCTGCTATGACTGAAGCTACTGCAACTGCTACCGCGGTGCCTTATTCGCGAACCAACCCCTTTCCCGCCAGAATGCTGGTCAATCGACGGCTGAGCGGGCCGGAATCGGAAAAGGACACACGCCATTTTGAACTCGATCTCACCGGCTGGGGATTGAACTTCGAGGTAGGCGATTCCGTCGGCGTGTATCCGACAAACGATCCCGAGTTGGTGGATGAAATTATTCGCGCGCTGGGCGCCACCGGCGATGAACAAGTGCCTCGTGTGAAAGGGGAACCGACGACATTCCGAGAAGCATTGTTCCGCGATTACAGCATCACCCAACCGACGCCGAAGTTCTTAAAGGCGATCGCACAGCGCGCGGATGCGGCGCCGACGCTGACGTATCTTCTCGCTCCAGACCGCAAACAGGATTTGCAGACTTATCTCTGGGGCATGGAAGTAATCGACTTTCTTGTTGACCACCCTTCCGCGCGCTTCAGGCCGGAAGAATTCGTTGGCCTGCTCTCCAAGCTGCAGCCGCGACTTTATTCAGTGGCTTCCAGCCTCAAAGCGTTTCCCGACAAGGTACACCTCATTGTGGACGTCGTTCGTTACGAGAGTAACGGGCGACTGCGCAAGGGCGTAGCTTCTTCATTCCTCGCGGAGCGTGCGGACGACGCGCCCGTTCCGGTTTTCCCGAGCAACGCAAAACATTTTCATCTGCCGGAAAATCCGGATACGCCAATCATCATGGTCGGCCCCGGCACAGGTATCGCTCCGTTCCGAGCGTATTTGCAGGAACGCCACGTCACAGGTGCGAAAGGCAAAAACTGGCTCTTCTTTGGAGCGCAGCACGTCAAATGCGACTTCGCTTACCAGGAAGACTTCGACGTATTCATGAAAAAGGGGGTTCTCACGCGGCTGGATTGCGCCTGGTCACGTGATCAGGCTCAAAAGATCTACGTTCAGCACAAGATGGCAGAAAACGCGGCCGAGATCTGGAAATGGATCGACGCCGATGGCGCCCAGTTTTTCGTGTGTGGTGACGCGCGCCGCATGGCCAAGGACGTGGATGCCACCCTTCGCAAGATTGTCCAGGAACACGGCGGAAAGAGCATCGATCAAGCGAACGAATACGTCGAGAAGCTGAAAACGGAGAAGCGCTACAAGCGGGATGTGTATTAGTGAATGACGAAATTCGAATGACGAATGACGAAGGAATGACGAAGCACGAATGATCGCAACACCGTCATCCTGAGCGGAGCGCAGCGAAGTCGAAGGATCCCGCAGAATAGCTCAAGAGCTTCATCACGGGATTCCTCGCCTTCGCTCGGAATGACGGCAGCGGCGTCATTCCTTGGTCACTCGTCATTCGTCATTTTGTTGGTCTATGG
>JBLMXH010000157.1:0-26963 GCA_050257685.1 Nitrospirota bacterium | reverse complement strand
CTTTGATTCAAGCCATGCAAAAGGTGGAAGGGTACGGAGGCAAATTCATGCTGTCGGGGTTGCAGGAAACCGTGCGCTCGATCTTCGAAATCTCGCGTCTCGATCAGGTCTTTCAAATCTTCCCAGACGCGGATTCCGCGCTGGTTGGCTAGCGCACGCGTCTCGCGTGCTGGCGAGCGCGTCCTCTCGGTCGCGAAGTTTCGCTTTAGATGGTTCTGTACTCCGGCACGTTTCCGAAAACAATGTCCGTTTTGGCGACATGCCGAAACCAAACACGCGGCAGACGTGTGCTACCCAGAGGCGCGCATCAAAACCTCAAGCGTTTGCGCCACATTCTTCGAGATATCGAACTGCGATGCGCGCTCGATGTTGCCCAGCCGGGCTGCCTCGCGACGGGAGGAATCAGACCAGAAGCGAATAGCATCACGCAAGCCGACCAAATTTGCTGGACTATCGAGAACCGATCCGTGCACCCCATCCTCGATGATTTCGCTAAACCCATTGGAACGCGTTGTGATTACCGGTAACCCGCTGGCCAGCGCTTCTAGACAAGCATTGGAGAAAGGATCGTAAATTGTGGGCAAAATGAACATGTCCGCAGCCGCATAGACCGGCACAAGGTCCGCAACTTCACCGAGGAATTGCACGGGATCCTCGCGCCAGAAGCGCAAACGGGTCGTCTTATAAGGTCTTGCGTCGCCTCGGCCGGCGATCACGAGCCGGATGTTTTGTTTTTTACAGAGTGCCATCGCTTCGATTGCAAACATCAAGCCTTTGCGCTCCCAGCCCGAACCTGCAAACAGTAGAACAATTTGGTCCTGCTTGAGTTTCAAGTTTGTGCGAGATCTTTCACGAAACGCGGGGTCGAACCGGAACCGATCAAGCGGAACGCCGTTGCGCACGACGTCGATCTTGTCCGCAGGATAACGGTAAAAACCAGTGATCTCGTTCACTACCATTTGCGAAGCAGCGATCACCCGTCCAGCCTTCTGCTTCTCGAAAAGACATTCCTCGAGTTCTAACAAGTCTCGATGCTTGCGGCTGGCGCTGCGGACAAATTGCTTCAATGGCAGCTCGAATTTTCTCCTGCGCGCAAGCCACGCGCGGTGAACTCCATCGCCGGCGCGGTAGATATCGCAGCTCCAGACGCGCTCGAGACTAAACAAAAAGTCACAATCCAGCTGCAGTCGGATTTGCTCGAGTTCATCAGCAAACCCGATTACGGTAGTGGCCGCTAAGCGCTTGATACTTCCGAATGGCCACTGGTCCTCGGGCCATTCCTTCGTGGTCACAAGCTGGACGTCGTGCCCGGCTTTGACGACTCCCTCTGCAAGTCGTTTCAAGTAAGCCTCAGCCCCACCGCTCCGCGAATAGCCGCGGCGAACGAAAGCAATGCGAATTTTCGTTATCATCCCAGAGCGAAGTCGAGGGACCCCGTGGCACTCAGTCGCAGGTTACACCACTGGATTCCTCGACTTTGCGTCGCTTCGTTCGGAATGACAACTTTACACACTCCGCGTTCGCCAGAATACTTGTAGGCCAATGGTGGGTGAAACTCTGAATCCTCCTGCGCCAGCGATCGGTGCGGCGCCGGTCGCGCGTGCGTTACCGAAGCGTTTATTGTATTCGATCTTCGCCCGGATCGGCGGTTCTGGTCTCGATACGGATGCATTTGAAACGCTTCGTGCATCATACCGCGGAGGATTTCTTGGTAAAGCAGTGGCATATGATAACCGGCAGAAGGAGATCCCGTCTTCATTCATTCATTCGCTGCGATGGCATCCGGTGCGGCTGATCTCATTTCTTGATCGCCCTTACTATTACGGCGCGAAGAAGAAATACCTCGACTGGATCGCTTCACGGCATCTCGCAACCGGACGTTATGATCTGTTTCATAGCTGGTCGGGCGATTGCCTGCGCTCGCTGCAAGTAACGAAAAAGCGCGGTATTCCCTCGATCGTAGAAATTCCGACCTGGCATCGCGACGGCGGGAAGCCGAAAATCCATCAACCGGATAAATTGCCGCCGACAGGCGATGTTTCGAGGCTGGAGAGATGGAAAAATCGGTTGTTGCTCCAGCGGAAGCGGTTCGTTAGGGAATACGAACTTGCTGATCTCTTGCTGGTCTTATCAGACAGAGCAGCCCACACGTTTCGCGTCCGCGGGTTTCCAGAGGAAAAGCTGTTCTATCTTCCACGCGGAGTAGATGTGGAGCGCTTCAAGCCCGGTACACGGCCTGAGAAATTTCGCGCAGTTTTTGCCGGCGCATTGATCAAACGAAAAGGAATTCAACACCTGCTCGAAGCGTGGCACCGCCTCAATCTATCAAATGCCGAGCTGTGGCTGGTCGGGTTTGTGCACGACGAAGCGAAGCCATTCCTAAAGGAGTTTTGGCGCGATAACATTCGCGTTGTCGGGTTCGTGCGTGACCCGGAGAACTATCTCAGTCAGGGAACAATCCACGTTTTTCCCTCGCAATGGGAAGGCAGCGCGAAAGTGACGTATGAAGCAGCAGCGTGTGGATTGCCTCAGATCACCACACGCGAGGCTGGCGATGTAGTCCGTAATGGTATGGAGGGAATCATCGTCAAACCAGGAGATGTGAACGCAGTTGCGACGGCGCTGGAGCACTTATATCGGCACCCCGAAATCGTGGAGGAAATGGGGATGGCCGCCAGACGCCGCGTGGTCGAGAATTTTACCTGGGACCACTTTCGAACACGATTACTCGACGCATACGAAACCGCGACACGCATGGCACGGTGATATCCCTGTAGCGGCGGTCTCTGACCGTGGAGCCTTTCGGCGCGCTGAGAGCGCCGCTACAGTAAGACGCGGATGAAAATTCTTCTCCTGCAACTCAAGCGAATCGGTGATTTAATCCTGACCACACCCGCAATCGCCGCGCTGCGAAAGCACTATCCGGATGCGCAGATCACCCTCGCGGTTTCGAACGAATGCGCCGAACTGCTTCCGGCCATCCCGAGCGTCGATCACGTTTTGATCGCGCGACGCAATCTGCGGGACGTCGCGATGGTTTCTTCCTTGGCCGGGAAGAAATTTGATTATTGCATCGATTTTACGCGAAATGATCGTTCGGCGTTTTTCACCCTCCTGTCAGGAGCGCGGAAACGTGTCGCCTCCTACCGTGTTCGCGAGCAGTCAAAGACGCGCGCTCGCCTTTACACTGATTTTGTCGGAGTCCGCGTACGGGATATGCACACGATCGACTATAATCTCGCTTTGCTGCAGCCTCTCAATGTTCACGCTGTTTCTTCCGCTCCGCAGCTCGAGCTCCCGCAAACCGCCCGCGAAAAAGCCGACAGGCTCCGGCGTGATTGGAAAATCACACGGCCTTACGTGATTTTACACCCCGGCTCGGCTCGCCGGGAAAAACTCTGGAATGCTGCGCGATGGGCGGAGATCATTGAACACTTCGGCGAGAATAACGAGTTCAACCTTGTTTTGACGAGCGGGCCCTCGGTCGATGAGCAAACGCACATCACGGAAATCACCAGGCGTACGCGGCAGAAATTCGTCAACCTCTCTGGAAAGACAGATCTGCTCACCCTGGCGGCATTAATTGGCGACGCGCAGCTGCTGGTGACAGTCGATTCAGCGCCCGTGCATTTCGCGGCCTCCATACGTACCCCGCAGGTGATTCTGTTCGGACCGACGAATCCATTTCATTGGCGCCCAATGCATAGTCCCGCACTGGTTTTACATGGAAAATCGACGGCGCCGGTGACACAGTTTGCTCCGGTACGCCCCCGTTTCGCGATGAGCGAAATCTCGACGGAAGCAGTGATCAGTGCTATGGATTTGCTGCTGCCGCGTCGTGCGGCGGTGCACACTTGATGAGCGGCGCAAAACCGGCGAAGAAAAAGCAGTCTCTCTGGCAAACGTTACGCGCGGCTTCCGGTCCGTACCGGCGGCTTTACGGTTACGTCAAGCCTTACAAGGGGCGGTTTATCGCGGGATTGGCATTAGGCCTCGCTTACGGGGGTGTGAACTCACTTTTTCCCATAGCGATTTCCCGAGTCACCAGCTCAATTTTCCAAGGTTCAGCGGCCAAGCCCATGGGTATTACCTCGAATCTTCACGCACTGGATACCGGGCCAAAGATCAATTCCATCGTTCTGATCTGTCTGGCTATCCCGGCGATCATGACTGTGCGCAGCCTTTGTTCCTACGGCAGCACCTACTGCATGCAGTGGGTGAGCAACAAAGTGGTCTCAGACATTCGCGTCCAGCTGTTCAGCAAGATGGTCCGCCATTCGATGGATTTCTTTAACAAGATGCGATCGGGGTTTTTGATGTCGCGCATTACCAATGACACCCGGGTTATGCAGATGGCTTTGACCAGCGTCGGCAGCGACCTTTTTAAACAACCGATCACTATCATCGGCGCAATCAGTGTCCTGCTTGTGATGGATTGGAAATTTACCGTAGTCACACTGATCCTTTTTCCGACCTGTTTATTGCCGCTGCGAATTTACGGGCGGCGCGCCAAGAAAGCCGTTCAAAACGAACAGGAAGGCATGGCCCAAATGGTGGTGACGATGCAGGAAACGTTTGCCGGCATTCGCGTGATCAAATCTTTTGGACGCGAGGGGTACCAGGAAAAAGAGTTCAAACGCAGTAATCAAATGCAGTTTTCGCAGATGATGCGGATGATCCGCTCAATGGAAATTGTCGGCCCGCTGGTTGAAATTATCGCCGCCATCGGGGTTGGCATGGCTTTGCTGTATGTTTATGCAGCGAACCTTAGCGTGGGCCGTTTCTTCGGTTTGATCTCAGGAATCTTCATCCTCTACGATCCGATCAAAACGCTGAGCAGGATTCATATCGTAATGCAACGATCCATCGCGGCGACAGGGGCGATCTTTGCCATTCTCGATTCAAAACCTACTGTGGACGACGCGCCAGACGCGATAGCGCTCAAAGCATCGGAGGGTCGAATTGACTTCGAAAACGTCACCTTCCGCTACGCAAATACTCACAGAGACGCGGTTAAAAACGTCACTTTGCGTATCGAGCCGGGAAAAACGTTCGCACTGGTTGGCGCCAGCGGAGCGGGTAAGAGCACCATTCTCTCGCTGATTTTGCGCTTATACGATCCCAGCTCAGGCGCGGTAAAGATCGACGGGCAAAACCTGCGTTCGATCACGCAGAAATCCTTGCGCGACCAGATCGGACTCGTCACGCAGGAGACGTTTTTGTTTCACGATACGATTTTTAACAACATCCTGTTCGGCCAATTACATGCGACGCAGGAGCAGATTTATGAAGCCGCGCAAGCTGCTTACGCGCATGAGTTCATCATGGCTCAGCCAAAGGGGTACGACACTGTGATCGGCGATAAGGGCTGCCTTCTTTCCGGTGGGCAGCAGCAACGCCTCGCTATCGCACGCGCTATTTTGAAGAACGCGCCGATTCTTTTGCTCGATGAAGCGACGTCATCGCTCGATTCGGAATCGGAACAGCAAATTCAGAAAGCTCTGGCGAAACTTGCCGCGGGACGCACTGTGATCGCGATCGCTCATCGGCTCTCGACGGTTTTGTCTGCCGACCAAATCATTGTAATGGATTCAGGCCGGATAAAGGAGATCGGCACGCATGCCGAGTTGCTGGACAAATCCGGATATTATCGCCGCTTGTACGATCACCAGTTCAATCGTGTTCAGAAAGAAAGCGAAGCCGAACCAGGCATTCTTGTGGAAGAGTTGGTCTAACAACAAGGTTGAAAGGTTAAACTGTTGAATAGTTAAATGGGTGAAGAGTGCGAAAGCGTATCTTCCTTTTTAACTTTGTAACTTTTGTAACTATTTAACTCTACGCGCGCCATGCCGCTTAATATCGATCTGCATACGCATTCGTTCTTTTCCGGCGATGGAATTTCCAGCCCGGAAGATTTGATCGCCGCGGCGCGCGCCAAAGGTTTAAACGGAATCGCCATTACCGATCACAACACGTGTGATGCGGTGAACTACCTGCTCGAGAAAGGCCTGATGAGACTTGATGGAATGCCGGTCAATGATTTTCTCGTTCTTCCGGGAGTCGAGGTGACCACCGCGGATGGGCACCTGCTTTGTATCGGCGCCGAGTTGCCCTATCTGAAGGGAAAACCCGCACGCGAAGTCTGCGACATTATTCATGAGCGCGGCGGCCTCGCCATTCCGCCGCACCCTTACGATTTGTTTCGAGCTGGAATCCGATTGGTGACTCTCGAGACACTGCCCATCGATGCGATCGAAGTTTTCAACGCGGCAACCACACTCCGTCGTTACAACACTTACGCTTTCAAATATGCGCAAATCCGCGGTCTGCCGATGACTGCGGCCAGCGACGCCCATCATGCCGCCGCGGTTGGCACGGCTTATACGATCGTCAACACGGATGACTTTTCTGCGAAAGGAGTTCTGGCGCAGATCGTCAAGAGCAACGAATTAACCCAGAAATACCAGACACCGCGCGACAGCTTGCGCAAAACATGGAACAATTGGTTGCGCCTGCGCCGCCGAAGGAAAATTCCGGAACTTGCTGCAAAACATCGCAGCTCCGACGGTCACTGAGTTTTCACTACCAATAACGGGCAAGAATAACATCAACGCTTTACCGCTTTACCGCTTCACTGCTTCAACCATTTAACGCTTAACGAGCGATAGGCCATGTCCGCTTACATCATTGTCGACATCGAGATCATGGACCCCGTCGGTTACGAAGAATACAAGAAGCTCGCCGGTGCCACCGTGGAGAAGTACCGCGGAAAATACATCATCCGGGGCGGCAAAACCGAAGTACTCGAAGGCGACTGGCAACCCAAGCGCATCGTTGTGCTCGAGTTTGAATCAGCACAGCGTGCTAAAGAGTGGCTGAATTGCGAAGAATATCGCGAGCCGCGCAAGATGCGCTACCGCACCGCCAGAACAAACATGATTCTGGTGGAAGGGATGTAGCGTGCACATGCTGTAGCCACCGCCCCGTGGCCTATCATTCATTGCGCCGTCGCGCGATTTTTGCTTTCACGTGCCGGATTTCCAACAACGATCGCCCGCGGCTTCACATCCTTTATCGCAACGGCACGCGCGCCCACAATTGCGCCCTCGCCAACTGTGACGCCCGGGCCCACGAACGCGTCCGCGCAGATCCAGGCATCGGAGCCAATCACAATCGGCGGACGCAGCAGCGGAAAATCCGGCTTGGTATGATCGTGCGTCCCCGCGCAGAGATGGGCACGATGCGAGATGGTGACACGCGAGCCCAGCGTCACACGGCCAAGATTATAAATAAACACCTGCTCGCCAATCGCGCTTTCGTCTCCGACCTCAAGATTCCAGGGAAAATAAACTGTCGCGGAAGAGTAAACATGGACGCTGCGACCAATCTTTGCTCCGAAACAGCGAAGCAGAAAACGTCTCCAGCCAAAACAAGGCCGTGGACTGAATCGGAAAAGCGGCCGGGCTAGCGTCCACAGCACACGGCGCGTCATCTCGTCGACTGTGTACTTCTTTGCTTGGCGATTTTGCGCAACGTCCAGCATGTGATTGTCAGACATCAGAAGTCAGATTTCGGAGGTCGGTTACTAGATTCCGTGACTAAAGATAACTGGGACTTCTTCATCATTTGTCCAAGCATCCGTCCAATATCTGCGCACCTGGCTGTCAGCAACTGATGCTCTTCTGCCGAGATGTATTGACAATCTCTCGCAAAATCCACAGACGAGTCTGTTTCGCTATTTTCTCCGTCGCAATCGGTCAATTTGCTTATGAAGTGCGCCTCGTACCGTCGCTTCGCCCAAGCTTCACGCAAATTCAGACAAACCGATCGCGATGAACGCCGAATCTGCGTGGTTAAGGCGAACCTTTCTTCAGCTGGGAAACGCTTGCTAAATTCAAAAATCGCCATCGCGAGTTCATAGGCGAGTTTATACACATCCAAATCCTTGGCGGAATTAACGCGCTTGTTGTTAGGGTCGATACTCATCGTTTTCTTCCAACTTGCGACTTCGGACTTCCGATTTCCGACTTCGGATCTCTGACTTCTGACCTCCGATGCGAGGCTCAGTCAAGCCTGATCGTGTCCGGCATGTCCGCGCCGAGCACCCATTCATAAACGGCGCGCATCTGTTCGCCGATTCGTGGCCACGAAAATTTCGCTGCGACCAGAGTGCGTCCACGGCTTCCCATTGCTGCGCGATCGTCGTCGCTCATCTCAAGGAGTTGTTTCAGACCGGCAGCAATTTCCTCCGAAGTCGTTCCAACCCGCAGTGCCGCGTTGACTTCGAAACCTTCCGGTAAATTGCACTCGGGCGTCATCATTACGGGCTTGGCATGCGCCCACGCTTCGAGGACAGCCATTGGTAGCCCTTCACTTAATGACGGCAGGATAAATGCGTCACAGGTGCGATAGCGTTCGGTTTTCTCCGCGCCGAACTGCGGACCGACAAAAACGACCGAAGTGCCAGTTGCGAGATGCTTGAGTTCGCGTTCATATCCGCCCTGATCCCAGCCAGCAATCGCGAGGACCCAACGGTCGGCATGCTCAGAGTTAGAGGTTTCCTTCCAACCACGGATCAAATTCGAAATGTTTTTCTTCGGATGAAGCCGGCCGAGGTAGAGAAGCGTTTTTCGATTGTTCGACTGATCTTTTGGTTTGATATCGCGCAGGTCGGGCAAATCAATCCCATTGGGAATCACACAAATCGGATTGTGTAATCCGTAATTGCGAATCGATCGTGCTTCAGCTTCCGAGAGTGCGCGCAGGCAAGCAGCCCCGTGCAGATGTTGATTTTCGTAAAGGGCCGCTGCAATACGTTTCTTCCAACTCGCGTTCCCCAAAGCCCATGGTTCCAACATACCGTGCGGATGAACCACATACGGGCGACCCGTCCGCCGATGCCAGCGATGTGAAGCAACCGAGCAATATTTCCACAACCCATGGACGGACAGAATGTCGAGATCGGCGTCGAGCATCGCGGGTACGAGCTGGCTTGAGTAGCCCCACGCTCGCAGTCGCGGCTCAAATGTCTGAACAGAAAGCGGCCGCCATTCCTGCACATCGACAGCACTCTGCTCGTCGCGAATCCCAAACACCCGCACATCCGCAGTTGTGGACGCGACCGCCCTGGCAAGTCCACGAACACTTTGAAAGAGTCCGCCGGCTGAACGCGAAACGCTGCTAACCAAAAAGCCGGCTTTCATTTAGATGCGAGCAGATAAATCGCATCCGCTCCGTGGCGGCTCGACCAGTCTTGCAGACGCCTTTCCAATTGGAAATTAACCGATGGCCATATCCGGTCTGCGAATGGGATGCCGAGAGTGTGCTGTCGCTTCTGTAGGACCTGTAATCCTGCACCACTGCACGCATCGGTGATATCCTGCTCTGAAAACCAGGAAATCCGGTATCCGCGTTGAGCGAGTTCACGTCGCGAACTGAGCGCCCGAACAATCCGCGCTCCAAAGTGATCGATGAGGGTTGTCTGTAAAATGATTCGTCCCCCGAGCGTGAGCATCGATTTTAAATGCTGGAGTAGAACGCCGAGCCGCCCAGTGTGCGCGATCAATCCCAGGCAGAGAATAAGGTCGAAACGCGAATCAGCTGGCTTGAAGTTGAACACGTCCGCCTGAACGAATTCAATTTCCATGTTTCGAATGTCCGAGGTGAGAAGTTCCTTTGCGCTCTGCAACATGCTCGCCGAAACATCAATGACGGTCGCGTGGTCGAATCTGCCGGACTTAAGTAAGGCGCATGTTATCTCACCAGTACCTGCTGCACAGTCGAGCAGTCGTCCTGACGAGGCGCGACCCAATTCACATACCAGTGCCAGGCGCCGTTGAAAATTGAAGTTTGCACCCGATGCGCGTTCCCGGAACTGCCGCTTGTGCCTCTCAGGAAGGTGGTCGAAATACGCCGCTACCGGATCCTTACCTTTCATCGCGCGTGCCTTCCTGTGACGAATAACAGCGCGCGATCCATTACTCCAAATCTCTTTTGTGAAACTCTCATTGCCATCGTGGCTGCGCGCTCGAAACCTTCGCCAAAACGTTCCGGTGCAAAATTCGCTGCAATCCTGCGGCTATTTTCTCCGAAGCGTTTTCGCTCCTCCTCCGACAGAGAGGCCATTTCTAACAGCCGCACACTCAACTCGCGCTCGTTAGTCGGATCGAAAGTAAATCCATTGTCATTCACCAACTCCGGTGCACATCCACAGCGGTTCGATACGATTACTGGCAAGGCTGCCGCAATAGCTTCGTTCACGACCAATCCCCATTGCTCAGTCGTGCTGGCATGCACGAATGCATTTGCGAGTGCGTAGTAAGCCGGCAATTCGTTGTACGGCTTGAATCCTGGCAGGTGCACGTGCTGGCTCAGCCTGAGAGTTGAGAGTTGAGAGCTGAGGGTTCCGCGCAGCGGGCCGTCGCCTAACAGTACTAAGTCCCACGTTGCATTCCCACTTGTTTGTGACTTCCGCCGGTACTCTGCGTAGGCGCTGAGCAGTCGCGGAAGATTCTTTTTGTCAATGAACCGCGCCGAAGCCAGAAAGTAGTTCTCCGGCAAGCCATACACGTTTCTGAGTTCGGATTTTCGATTTCGGATTTGGCGAGCGCGTTCGCAAAAATAATCGTTATCCACTACATCATAGCCAGTAAAAATCCGATCTACTGGCATCCCGAGTTCAGCCAGATACTCGGCATGACGCTGGCCGCCGACGAGTGCGGCGGAGTACAAACCGATGATTCGCCGTTTGACGGCTTCCTTCCACCAAGTGCGAGGTTCATCGTGGCGACAGCTCTCAGACATCACAACCATGGGTATCCCGCGCTGCACACAGCAATTCGCTGCAACGAGCGATCCGAAGTTATTCCAGCCATTAACTGCTACCACCTCTGGTTTCGTCTGGTCTATGGCCAATGAGAACGCAGGCCGAAGCTCGGCCGTATCCGGGTAGGCGGCTGTTGCTTTGGGAAAGAGCGAAATTTTCTGGTACCGTCGAGGCGACTCGGCTGTGCCCCACCCATCATAAGCTTGGGCTGACCATTCAATCCCAGTCACCGACAATTTGTCAGCCGCCGCATTGAGCCGGGCGTGGTGATAAGGACCAATATGATGAAAAACAACCGCGACAGCAGGCTTGCCCTCCATTGGCGCACGAAAGATTAACTTCCAATCTTCCGCAGAACCACTCGAATATTTCGGAATGTAAACTCCCGTTCGACTGCTTCTGACTAGTACAAAATACGAAAGTCCCCCGGAAGCGAGCCACTCGCGGCTGTCGTGCCAAATCTGCTACCTGCGGAATCGCTGGCACCGACTTTCGCCGACGGCGGCGAGAGTGGCTGCTGGCCTTTGGACTTCAGCGACTCGTTTAGTGCCGGCAGGTCCTGGGCGAGGAGCTGATCGAATTGTTTTGTCACTTCATCGAGTTCGTGTCGGAGGGTCTCGATGTAAGCCACCTGGTAGGCAGCGGGTTTGCCTTCGTAGCTGAGGATTGCTCCGTAAAGCTGGTCGGTGTGCTCACGCAAACGTTCCTCGCCGGTGATTGCGCCGCCTTCCGTCGTAGCGACGATTTTCTTTCGCACTCCGTCCACTTTTCCGTCGAAATCGGAGATCTCCTTGCGAAGCGGATCGCCTTCGGGCAATGCGGCGCCGGTCTGGGCAAGCGTCTGCCGCAGGCCGATAATCCGATCCATCAGAGCGCTCTCGTCGCCAAACAAAGCGTGAACGCGCATCGCAGCATCAAACTGCGCCTTGCGGTCCGCTACGTTAAATTTCGCGCGCCGGTCAAGGCCGACCGTCAGTTTCGTTTCGTAAACTTTGCCTGCCTTGGTTAGGCGAACAGTGTAATCGCCAGGCACCAGTCGCGGGCCTCGTATTCCCGCAACGGCGATTTGTGCAGCGGGAGGCACACGCGGCGGTTTTGCCCGCATGGTCCACATCACCCGATTCAAGCCCGGTCGTTTGCTCGCCGGCAACGCGTCGATGACGCGGCCGGATGAATCCAAAACTTCGAGCTTCATTTTTCCAAATAAATGCCGCTCACGCTGGTAATAGTTGATTACGGCAGCGTCAGGAGGATTCTCGCCAACAAAAACGGCGTCGCCGTTAGCCCATCCACCCTGGCCCTCAATGCGCTGCTGGACTGGCCGCGCGGAAACGAACGCAATATCCTGCTTCAACAAATCCGGAGTCAACGCACGGAGTGGAGTGATGTCGTCCACTATCCAGATCCCGCGGCCATGCGTGGCGAGGACCAGATCGTTGTCCCTCGGATGAATCGCCAGGTCGCGAACGGCAACGGCAGGAAAATGGTTGCCTTTGAACTGCGCCCAGCTTTTTCCGCCATCAATTGAGATCCACAGTCCAAATTCCGTGCCGACGAAGAGAAGATCTGGCTTGACCAAATCTTCTTTAATCACGTGCGCGTATCCACGAACGCTCTTCGGATCCTGAGCAGTCATCAGCGGTGTCCAGGTCTTGCCGAAATCGGTGGTCTTGTAAACATACGGAGCCATGTCACCAAAAGTATGGCGATCAAAAGCGGCGTACGCCGTGCCGGAATTGAAGTTGCTGGCCTGCACCCAGTTCACCCATGAGTTCTTCGGCAATCCGGGAACGTTACCGACCACATTGGTCCATGTTTTACCGCCGTCGTGTGTGAGCTGAAGGTTGCCATCATCAGTGCCGACCCAGATCAGTCCCTTCTGCTTCGGTGATTCGCTGATGGAATAAATTGTGGTGTGCATTTCAGCCGACGAATTGTCGACCGTCACGCCCCCAGACTGTTCTTGCTTTTGTTTTTCGGGATCATTGGTGGTCAGATCCGGCGAAATACGCTCCCAATTCTGTCCGTGATCGCGTGAGCGAAATAAAAATTGCGCGCCGATATAAATTGTTCCCTTCTCGTTAGGCGAAAGCGCGATCGGCGTGTTCCAGTTGAACCTTAGTTTCTCATTTAAATTAGGGCGCGGTTTAATGTTGCGAGCTTCATGGGTGTTGCGATTGACCCGCCCAATCTCGCCTCCCTGGTATTCCGCATAGATGTAGTTGGGATCCGCCGGATCCTGAAACATCCAGAACCCATCGCCGTTGAACATATTTTCCCAACGATGGTTGGTGATACCTCCCGGATACTGGGAATCGCCTACCCACGAGCTGTTGTCCTGCAATCCGCCATACACCTGGTATGGATCCTTTTCATCCAGGCTCACGTGGTAGAACTGCGACACAGGCAGATTTTCTCCTTTCCACCATTTGCTGCCGCCATTGTACGAGTACCACATCCCGCCATCGTCTCCCGCAAACACCGTTTGTGAGTTCGTCGGATCGATCCAGACATCATGCGCATCACCATGCGCTCCTTGGAAACCGCCTACTACGGAAAAGCTTTTCCCGCCGTCCTCGCTCACGATCAACGAACCATCGGGTTTAAACAGGCGGTCCGGGTTCTTGGGATCAACAATCAGGTTCGCGAAGTAGAAAGGCCGCCAGACCATCCACTGACTTTTGTCTCGTTTTTCCCACGTCGCACCGCCATCGTCTGACACGAACAATGCGCTCTCCGGTGATTCCACAAATGCGTAGACGCGTTGCGGCTTCGATGGCGCAATCGCCACCGCCAAACGCCCGTACGGTTTCTTTGGAAAACCTTTGTTAGCCTGGTCCGTAATCTCCGTCCAACTGTTGCCACCATCGGTCGAACGGAACAATCCACTGGCTGAAGGCGACGTCGGAAGTGCGCCACCCGAGCGATATTCCCACCCTTTGCGCCGGAAATCCCACATCGCGGCAAACATGATATCGGGATTGCTCGGATCGATGTCGACATCAGTGCAACCGGTCGAAAGATTCGCACCCTTGAGAACTAGCTGCCACGTCTTGCCGCCGTCTGTCGTTTTGTAAAGACCGCGATCAGGCGAATCACTCCATAACGCACCGGGCACTGCGGCAAACACCGTGTCACTGTTTCTTGGATCAACCGCAATTCGTGCGATGCGTTCCGATTTCTCCAAGCCAGCGCGCGACCATGTTTCGCCGCCATCTGTGGATTTGTACATTCCGTCGCCAATGGACACGCTGTTGCGCGTCCACGATTCACCGGTACCGACCCAAACGTTTTTCGAATTTTTTGGATCGAGCGTGATCGCACCGATCGATTGCACAGGTTGTTCGTCAAATATCGGACGATACCGCGTTCCGCTGTCATCGGATTTCCATACGCCGCCACTGGCCGAACCTACAAAGAGCGTGATTTTGCCCGATGGCTCGTGCACTCCCGCGATGCAGGAGATGCGTCCGCTCATTGCCGCTGAGCCTATGTTGCGAGCTCCAAGCCCGGAAATACTCGACGAATTAAATGGTGCGTCAGCTGCGTAAATTGGAATGGCACAAATAAAAAGCGATGCGAGAACACATCGCACGTTACAAGCGTTAGGTGAGAAATTCATAAAGTCGTAATTCGGTCTTGCGGAAGCTCAGCGTTTTGGTTCCGGGACGCTTATTTGACCGGGAAAATGAAAGATTGCGTCATCCACCGGCACGTTGGCTTCGAGTTTATCGACGACGATCGTTTGCTTTTCTGGCGAGCCTTTGCGCCCGACCTCGATCGAGGTCGGAACAAATACGTCGCCGGCTTGCTCATAGTCGCCAAGATCTGTTTCTACTTCTTCGTGTGCGCCGTGCCGCACCCGTTGCGTCACGATACGGATTTCGAGAAAATGATCAGGATCCAAATACACAAAGCTGACGTCGCCATTCTTCCGCACGACTTTCAGCTTGTGCGCGGGCGTGCCATCGACGTCCTCGGTTCCGAGATATTCGACCGTGCTGCCTTTTGCCTTCCAATCGGCCAAGGGCCCTCCCATCTCCGTATCCTCGACTAGTGCCTTAACGTCATCCGCGGACATGCGCTCAGGATCTTTGCGTCCGAAAAATGGCGAAATCCTCCATCCATCCTTGCCGTCATATGCCTCAATCTGCGTCATCCCCTGAAGTGACGCCTCGGTGCGCACTTCGTCGGGCCGCTTTTGTGTTTGGAGATAGCCAAGTTCGATCTGCCCCTGGAACGGAAGCAGCAGCTTACCAGTTGAGCGCAGTGTTTGTAGCTTGTTCAACGCGGCCGCGCCACCCTTGGCCTCAATGTTCTTGGCAACAAGTTCGTCGACGGTCGGCTGATTCGTTCCCTGCGCGAAAATTGCCGGCGCGATGAGCGCCGCAGCGCTGAGAAAAATTAGAAAACGCACATGCATAGGAAGTTGAGATAGATGTCAGACAGTGAAGAGCCACGAATATTCAAAGGAAGTCGAAACGCAACCGCTTCTCCAAGCCAAATCGCTTTCGGCGCGAGTCGAAGATGGAATTTTCATGTCACTCGATGGCTACTATTCGTGGCGCAAAGCAACCATCGGATCGATTTTCAATGCGCGGCAGGCTGGGAGATAACAGGCGAGCAGCGCAATAGCGACGAAGAGCACAGCGACGCCGCCGAAGCTCAGCGGGTCAATCGGCTTAACCCCGTAAAGTACAGTTGCCATCAGATGCGATACGACCACCGCGCAAATGACTCCAATGGCGGCCCCGGCAACTGCGAGTTGAAATCCTTGCTGTAGAATAACGCGCAGGATGTTCCTCTTTCGTGCCCCGAGCGCCAGCCGAATACCAATCTCACGAGTGCGCTCGGTTACTAGATAGGAGACCACTCCATAAACGCCGATCGACGCAAGCAGCAACGCAGTTAGTGCGAACAATGCGATCACTTCCAGAGAGAATCGCCTCTGCGAGAGAGAAGCAGAAACGGTGTCGGTTAATGTTTGCGCACCGAATACCGGGAGTGTCGGATCCAGCGAATGCACTTGTTTACTCACCTCATCCCCAATCGCCGCCGTGTTGAAATGGCCGCGCAAGAATATGGCCAAATGCTTCGCACCGGTCTGATACAGGTTCAGATAAAGCTGGGGCACGTCAGCTTGCGCGAGCGATTCCGTCCGCGCGTTCGCAATGATACCGACAACGGTGATCCATGGAGACCCTGGTCTTGTCGATTTCAACCGCTTGCCCAACGGCTCTTCGTTAGGCCAGTAAATGCGCGCGAATGCCTCATTCACCACCACCACTTGCGGGGCCGTGTCCTTGTCGAATTCATTAAATAAACGGCCACGAATCAGCGTCAGTCCGAGCAAGTGAAAGTACTCGGGTGTAACTCTGGCTCTTTCGACGAGTGTCGGGTTTTCTTGATCAAGGTCGTGTCCTTCAAGCGTCACATAAAAGTGCCCCTCAAGGACATTGAGTTCGTGTCCGCTCTGGTCGAGCGGAATAGTTGCTGGGTCACCAAGCGCGACTTCTTCCACGCCCGGCAAACTCGTGCAACGGCGAGTGAGTTCGCGCACGAACGGCGCTTCCTGCGAAGCCGTTGCGTATTTATCGATGCTCGGATCGTTAGGGTAAGGCATTCTCGTCCGAACCGTCATCAAATTACGCGTGTTGAAACCGGGCCTCACGTTCAGCAAATCCCAAAAACTGTGGAGCAGGAGAGCCGCAGCAATCATCAAGATTAAAGACAGCGCAAACTCAGTGATCACCAGGCCGCTTCGCGTTCTCGCCCGCTGAACCGAACCTGCCGAACCTTGGCCTTCCTGTTTCAACGCCTGGTGCAAGTCTAATCGGCTGGCCTGGAAGGCCGGCGCGAGGCCAAAGATCACGCCGGAAAAAACGGAAACGCACAGAGCAAAAAAAAGAACAGTCCAGCTGATAGAGATTTCATTCAGCCGCGGGAGATTGTCCGGCACGAATCGCAGCAGAAAATCTTTGACACTAAATAAGATCGCCAAACCTGCCACTCCACCGAGCAGCGAAAGGAGCAAACTTTCCGTTAGCAGTTGCCTCATTAGACGCCCGCGGTTCGCGCCGAGTGCCTGGCGAAGCGCCATTTCGCGTCCGCGCACACTGGCTCGAGCCAGCAACAGGTTCGCGATATTCACGCAGCTAATCAGAAGAACCAGTCCGACTGCGCCAAACAACAGAACGAGCGACTGCCGGGTGTTGCCGACGATTTTATCTTTCAACGGCACCAAGCGAATTCGCCAGGCGTTCTGCTCCGGGTAATCCGCTGAAAATCGTTTTTGTAACGAATCGACAAGGGCATCCATCCGTTTCTGCGCCGCCCCGATTGTCAATCCAGGTTTAAGTCGCGCAATTGCTGTGGGAAGATTCCGCCCGCTGCGTCGTGGATGATCAGCCATTGGCGCGCCGTAAAAACTCGTGGCCGCCCAGATTTCGATATTCCTTTCTTCCGCCGTTCGTCCTGGAGCATCGAAACCGGGAGGCATCACACCAACGATGCGATACAGGTCGGTATCCATTCGCACGCTCTTCGTCAAAACATGTGGATCGGCGCCAAAGGCTCGTTTCCAGAGGCTATCGCTAATCACAATTTCGCCAACAAACCCCGGCGAATGATCGTTCGGATCGAAACCGCGACCCAACTGCGGCTTCACTCGCAGTAATTCAAAATAATTCGGTGCGACAATCAGCAAACGGACCCTCGTCGGTTGTTCCGATCCCGTGAGATTATTTTCGTCGAACCACGTCGGCGAGACGCACTCAAAAATCCCAGAATGCTGCAGATCCTGCCATTCAGGTTGAGACATCCCGACATCGCGTGCGCCGAGTCCGGCAAGATCGTCCTGAATGGTTACCAATTGTTCAGGGTGCGGATACGGTAAAGGCTCCAAAAGCGTGGCGTCAACGACAGTAAAGATCGCTGTTGTAGCTCCAATGCCGAGCGCGATTGTGATTACGGCGATGAAAGTGAACCCTGGCGATTTCCGGAGTTGGCGCAGAGCGAATTTGAGATCGTTCATGTCATTCGGTGCGCAATGCTTGAATCGGATCAACGTGTGTGGCACGGCGGGCCGGGAGCAAACATGCGATCAACGCAATGGTCGCAAGCAACATGGTGGCGCCCGCAAGCAGCGCCGGACTATGCGCCGAAACCTCATACAATTGCGAGGCAATTAAGCGCCCGAGCGCGAAGGCTGACACGATCCCGATCACGAGTCCTATCACAACCGGTCTCATTCCCTGGTTGAGGATGAGCCGCAGCACATCGCGCGTTTGGGCGCCCAGCGCCATCCGCACGCCGATCTCGCCGGTGCGTTGCTCCACCGTGTATGCGATTGCGCCATAGATCCCGATTGCGGCGAGCAACAAAGCAACGCCCGCAAAAATTCCGAGCAGCCAGGTCATCAGCCGCGTCTGGCCGAGGGCTTGTGCGATGATTGTCTCCATCGATTGTGGCAGGGCGATGGCAAGACCAGGATCAACAGTGGCCAGCGTTGAGCGCACCAATTTTGTGACGGCGTCCGCTCGTAAATTGCTGCGCACTACGATCGTTGGAAACGGAAAGTTCTCCTGCGCCCACGGACGATAGAATTCCATGTCGTCGGGCTCGTTGACCTTCCGGGAGCGAACGTCGCCGACGATGCCGACAATCTCGCAGGGCGTGCCGGAACTCGTGACCAGAAGCGTTTTGCCAATCGGATTTTCGTTACCGAAAACTTTTTTCGCGCCTGACTGACTGATGACAACGACATTCTGATGATCAGCGGTATCGTGCTCATCGAAATCGCGTCCTGCCAAAACCGGAATGCCCCAGGTCTTAAAATAACCAGGCGAAACATCGTGGCTCGGAGCCGTTGCCCGCTTGTCCACCGGCAAAACCTCCCCGTCAGCGCGCGAGTAAAGTGTCGCATTCCCGCCGCCGGGCAGCAGCGGGATGTCGCCGCTGACAGTGACACTTTCAAAACCTGGAACGGCTCGCAACGAGGCGAGCAATTGTTCTGCAAAACGCTGACGCGTTCCGATATCGGAATATTGTGCCGTCGGCAAAGTGACGAAGCCAACCCAAACATTTTTGTATTGATATCCGACGTTTTGCTGGTTGAGACGGATAAAACTCGCGATCAACAATGCCGCGCCAGCGAGCAGCGTCACCGAGAGCGCTACTTGCGCGCCCACGAGGATTTTTCGGAAGCGCTGTTGCCTCACGCTCCCGCTCACCCCGCGACCGCCTTCCTTAAGCCCATCTACCAAATCGCCATGAGAGCTTTGAAGCGCAGGATAGATTCCCATCAGCAGCCCCGTCAAAAGCGACAACCCGACTGTGAAGCCGAGCACGGGAAAAGAGAGGTTGACGCGTGTGTTCGGATCGAATGGTAAAAAATTCGCCGCCATTTTCGGGACGAGCGGGACCAGCTGCCAGGCCAGGACGGCGCCGACGATTCCCGCGAGAAGACTCACGAGCAAACTTTCAAACACGAACAGCCGTACGATACCGGTCCGGGATGCGCCAATTGCCATTCGCAACGCGATCTCACGCCGTCGGCCGGTGAACCGGACCAACAACAGATTTGCGACATTGCTGCAGGCAATGACCAATACGAAACCGACAGCAGCGAACAATGTTGCAAACGCAGGGCGTAAGTTTCCGCTGACATCCTCTGGAAGCGTCTTCAAGGTGGTTTCCATGGCGCTGTCGATCTTGCCCGGAGACTCTGCACGATAGCTCTGCTCCAGAGCAGGTAAGGCGGCTCGCGCCTGTTCTGCGGTGACTCCCGGTTTCAACCGGCCTATGACGCGCAAAAAGGTGGTGCCGCGCATCATTCGCTCGTACGTAAAACCGGGAATCACGTAAGGCTTGGTCGTCCAGACCTCGGCGTTCGGACCGACCCAGGCGAACGGCATGTTGGGCAAGACGCCAACAATCGTGTGCGCCACGCTGTCGAGCGTAATGCTACGGCCGATGATGTTTGGGTCCCCGCCCATTCGTTTCCGCCAGAAATTTTCCGTGACCATTGCCACATCTGCACCTTCCTCTTCGTTAGGCAAAAAGTTACGGCCACGAATCGGACGCAGACCGAGCACGTCGAAATAATTCGATGTGACTCTGCCACCGAACAGTTGCACAGCGTCGCCAAGTCCGGTCAGCGTGAACGCAAATATGTTTTCGGCAGCGAGCTCCTCGCACATTGTCTGAGCAGCGCGATAATGCTGAAACCGCGGTAGTGACAGAGGAAGATCGACCAGTTTGCGATCCGGCGTGTTGGAGAAAAAGTGCAGAACGCGCCGCGGTTCTTTGAACGAAAGACTCCGGAGAAACAAATCGTTGATCAAACTGAAGATTGCGGTGTTCGCGCCAATGGCGAGCGCAAGCGTAACCACAGCGATGATGGTAAAACCTGGCGTTTTAGCCAGCGTCCGAAACGCGTATTTCAAGTCGGCGATCATAAGTATTTGAGTCGTTAGGCGGCTAATCTGGGGAGCGCGGGCGCCCTCGCCCGCTGTTTTTGGCGCCTCGCCAAAAACTTTCTTCCCGTTTTTGTGTGGGGGCCCATCCACCGATCGTGTCGCGCGGGACGCACGACACAGCGGACAATGCGCCCGCGCTCCCAAGATGCTGTGGTATCGTTTTCATTCAGCGCGAAGTGCAATAACAGGATCAACACGCGCAGCTCTGCGCGCGGGCAGCCAGCATGCGATCATCACCGCAATGCCCAACACGATCGCCGCGCAAATGCATGCGATCAGATTCGGTGCCGGCATTTCGGCCCATTGATTTCGCACCAGACGCACTACTCCGTAGGTCGCGAGTCCGCCGGCAGTGAAGCCTAACGAAAGCAACACAGCGCCTTGTTGCGCAACGAGGTGAATAAGCTGGCGAGCGGTGGCGCCCAGCGCGCTGCGGATGCCGAACTCGCGTTCGCGTCGAGCAACCTGGAGTGCGAGCAGGCCATACAAACCTACGGCGGCCAAAACGAGCCCCACCAATCCAAACGATGAGACAAGAACGAAAATGAATCGCTCGGTCGTGCGCGAGCGCGCTGCGGCGTCCTGGAGCGAAACAAAGTTGTACGCGGCGAGATTTGGATTCGCGCGGGCCAGCGCAGCGCGAATGGTCGGTTCGTCGACGGAGCGGCCGTCAGTATGCAGCACAAAAGTGATGTCCTCGAGCGGTGTGGTCCCGTGCACGAGCATTTGTGCCAGCGGGCGCGCGATCATGCCGAGCACTTCCCCGTCCCGCGGATCTGCGATGGCTTTCATGTTGCCTACAACGCCGACTATGGTGAACCAGGGGCGAGTGCCATCGAGTCGGCCCCAACGGATGCGTTTGCCAATCGCGGATTCGTTAGGCCAAAACTTTTTCGCAATGCTTTGGCTGATGATGCAGACAAGCGGCGCGTCGGAAGTGTCGCTGGCGTTGAAATCACGACCCTGTAGCAACGGCTGGCCCATGCTCTGGAAATACTCGGGCACCGGGATGCGCGAGTATGCCGTGTACACACCGCGCGGCTCGGGTGCGGGCACGCCTTCGGCGTTGAACGGCATCAATGTCCACGGCGCATCCATTGGCGAAGGCGACACCACCGTGGCGGATTTCACGCCGGGCAAGGTACGCAGTTGTGCTAACGAAGCCTCCAGCACGTTCTGTTTCGCTGCGGCAGTGGAAAAGAAGGTATCCGGAACGGTCACACTAAAGGCATAACGACCTTTTGTCTCAAAGCCCCATGGCTCTTCGATCAGTTTACGAAAATATTGCGTCGCGGTGACGCTTGCTGTGAGGAGCGCAGCAGCAATCGCGAGCTCGATGACGACGAATGAACCAAGCAATCTCCGCGCACTACGATCGAGGGTTGCGCTACGCGACGTAAGGCTCATCGCGCCACGCAAGTCTGTGCGGGCTGCGCGGACGGCGGGTAGCAAACCGAAACCCAAACCGACCAGCGCCATCACACCGGCAGCGAAGGCGAACACAGGCAGATCAAGTCGCGCCGTGTAGTCGAATTCACGCATAGCGCTACCTGTTGCGTCGGCTCCTTCCGGACTCAGCGCGAAAAGCATGGGCGTGATCCAGAATGCGATGAGCAAACCAACCGCGGTTCCGACCAAAGCGAGCAAAAGCGCCTGAATGAGTTGCTGCCTGATAAGCCGTCGTCTGCTCGCTCCGAGCGCAGCGCGTAAGGCGAATTCTCCTTCCCGTTCGATCACCCGGGCGAGCAGCAGACCGGCGAAATTCGACGCCGCGATCAACAGCGCACATACTGCGGCCCCGACGATGACGAGAATTTTCGGCCGCAAATCCATCACAAAGCTTTCGCGCAATGGCGGAATGAACGCGCCACGGACGTTCGCCGGATTCGGATCGTCGCGATTAATCCCGGCGCACATCCTCTTCACTGCTTGTTCGGCTTTCATCGGCGTCATACCTGGACGCAGTCGCGCCACACCATAGAGATAATGGTTATTAATGGTCGCCGGATTGTCTGGCTCAAGCGCAAGCGGCAGCCACAAACTGGCGCGATAAGGATGCCGAAAGGCTTTTGGCATCACGCCGATGATGGTTCGCGGTCTTCCATCGATAGTGATCGTGCTGCCGAGAACGTCACGACGCGAGTTCAGCATGTTCCGCCAAAAGTCGTCGCTGATGATTGCAACATTCGCAGCTGCATCGCGTCCCTCGTGGACGGTAAAGTTCCGGCCCTGTGCCGGCGGTAATCCGAGGACATCGAAAAAGTTGTAGGTGACAACGGCGGCGGGAACGGTTTGCGTCGCCGACCCCGCCTTTGCACTAACGACTGAGGCGCCACCGGTTCCACCGGCAACATCTTCAAAAATATCGCGCCCGAACTCGCGGAACCGCGCAACTGTGCGATCGCTCAGGTTCAACGTTCCCGACCGTGCGCCATTTTCATCGAGCGCCTCGTAGATCCTAACGAGTCGGTCTGCATTGGGGAAAGGCAGCGGCCGCAGCAGCACGCCTTCGACGACGGAGAAGATCGCAGTGTTTGCACCGATCCCGAGCGCGAGCGTCAGGACGGCTATAACAGTGAACCCGGGCGATTTCCGGAGCTGGCGCAGAGCGAATTTGAAATCGTTCATATCATTCGGCGCGCAGCGCCTCGATTGGATCGACGTGTGTCGCGCGACGCGCAGGTATCTGACATGCGGCAAAAGCAACCAGCGCCAGCAAAACTGCGGCACAGAGGAACGTAAGCGGGTCAGTTGCTGTCACGCCGACAAGCATGCTGGAAACAAGCCTTGTTACGGCGAAAGCTCCTGCCAAGCCAATCGACAGTCCTGCAACAATGAACGACACTCCCTCTCGTAGAAAGAGCCTGGAGACGTCGCGCCTTTGAGCGCCGAGGGCAACACGAATTCCAATTTCTCGTGTGCGTTGCGCAACGGAATATGCAATCACACCATACAGACCGATTGCCCCGAGGAGCAACGCAACCGCGCCGGTTGCACCAAGCATGACCAAAGTAAACGAAACGTGCGCGAGCGATTTTGTGTACAAGAAATTAAGCGTGTAAACGCTGGCAATCGGCAGATCGCCGTCGATTGACCAGACTGCTTGACGAACTTGTCTCATCAGGCTTTCCGAACCAGCGAGAGAACTGCGCATGACCAAAGTCACGTTGCGCTGGGCGCGAACTGAACGGCCCCAAAAGTTTGCTGCTAACGCTGGCCAATAAATATTGGTGCGAGCCGGCTTGTTCAAGCCGTCGTCTCGCACATCTCCAACTACGCCGATGATTTCGGACCAATCATCTGTGGTACGAATGCGAATTCGCTTGCCCAGCGCTGCAGCCGGCGTTCGCCAGTATTCCCGCGCGAAGTTTTCTGAGATTAAGGCAACGGGAACCTTATTGTAAGTGTCTTGCCAGGTGAGATCGCGGCCAGCGACAAGCGCGATACCCAACGTGTGAAAATATCCGGGCGAGACAAACACCAGATGTCGGAGCGGTGGGGCCACTCCCTGCATAAGCAACCGGTCTTCGGCGAAAACATTATCGAAGCGCGCGTCCTGATCGAGTGGCACGCAACTGGCAAATGCCACAGAAGAAACTCCCGGAATCCCGGCAAGCCTATCCTGGATTTGCTGTTCAATTCGAACAACGTGGGCTTCATCCGATATATGGGATTCGGGAATTGCGACACGAAACGTCTGAACTTCGCCAGGACGGACAAATCCCGGATTAACATGCGTCAAAACAACAAATGTGCGGATGATCAGTCCTGCACAAATCAGCAGGACTGCGGCGAGAGCAATTTGAGTCGTGACAAGAAAATTGCGGGCGCGATGTCTTTCCCGGTTTAGGCCAAGGATCCGGCCGCTCTCGAGAACGCCGGCTCGGACCGCAGAATATTTGAGAGCCGGCATCACTCCGAACAACAAACTGGTGAATAGCGTGAGTCCGAAAGTGAAAGCGAGAACCCGCGCACTGATGCTGATGTCGCTGATTCGTGGGAGTGCAACCGGTGCAAAGGACATTAAAAGGTGCAAACCAGCATAGGCGAGCGCCAAACCGACGACGGTGCCCAAGACGCCGATGATCAGGCTCTCCTGAAGCAATTGGACGCCGATGCGCCGGCGCGTTGCGCCCAACGCGGCCCGAACTGCAAGCTCGTGTTGGCGACTTTCCGTCCGCACCAGAAGAAGGTTTGCAATGTTCGCGCAGGCGATGAGCAGAACAATTCCGACTCCACTCATAACGATCCAAAGCAACGTACCGAGATTACCAACAACCTCCTCTTTCAGAGGCCGAAGGCTTGGGGTGAGACGTGATTGTTTGAGTAAGTCCAGACTAAGGCCTGGTCGAGGCGAAAACGATTCAAAAGTAATCGGAAGCAGTCGTGCGACGTCGTGGTTGGCGGCGGCGATTGTTACTTCAGGTTTTAACCGAGCGATCCCAAAGTAACCGAAGTTGCCGAGCTTTGTCGTGTTACGATCCAACTGCAAGGGCAGGATCAAAGCCAAATCCGGCACGTCCAGAAAACGAAAGTCACGCGGCATCACACCAATGATTTCGCGAGCTTTTCCGTCCACGGTGATCGTTTTTCGAATCACCGAAGCGTCCCCACTAAAATGCCGTTGCCAGTAGCCATAGGTCAAAATGACGGTGGCGGGCGCACCCGGAGAATCATCAGAGGGCTGGAAGGTGCGACCGATCATCGGCTGCACAGCGAGGGTCGAAAGAACATCATGAGTCACGTTCAACGCGTGCACCCGTTCCGGCTCGGCGAAACCGGTCACGTTGACATCTCGATCGGTATCAGTCTCTGCGTAAATCCCGATCTGCTGGAATGTGCGATTCTGTTCTCGAAAGATAAAATAATCCTCCGGTGCCATGCCGCGCAGTGATGGATCGAGCGCGAGAGGGCTGATCTCGACACTAACGAGTTGCTCCGGATGCGGGTACGACAGCGGTTTCAAGACAACGGCGTCCATCACGGCAAAAATCGCAGTCGTTGCGCCGATCCCGAGCGCAAGGGTCAGGACAGCCACCAAAGTAAATCCTGGTGATTTACGGAGCTGACGAAAAGCGAAACGGATATCGTTCATATCATTCTGCGCGAAGCGCGCGAATTGGATCGACGAGGGTCGCGCGGCGTGCGGGAATAAGGCAGGCGACAAACGCTACTCCGGCCAGAATGAGCGTGACGATGAGCATCGTCCGCAGGTCGTTAGCGCCAATCCCAAAAAGCAGGCTCTGCAGCAATCGCGTGCAAAGAAAGACGCCGATCAAACCAAGTATGAGACCGACGCCGACAAAGCGCATGCCTTGGAAAACGATGAGTCGCAGCACGTCTTGGCGTTGCGCGCCCAGTGCCAGACGAATGCCGATCTCTTGCGTGCGCTGCGTGACCAGATAGCTCATGACGCCGAAGATTCCTGCCGCTGCGAGCAGCAAGGCGATCATCGCAAACAGCCCCACGAGCATCGCGTTCAGCCGCGGTTGAGCGATCGACCGGGACATGTAATCGGACAACGTCCTAACCCGATAAACGGGCACGTCCTTGTCGATATCGGCAACGGCCCGGCGCAACGCGACCGTTAACGACTGGGGATCGACTTGCGTTCGGACGAAGATCGACATTGAGCCGATTGCGAACTGTTGATGCGGAATGTAAATCTGCGGCTTGGGCGGCAGGCGCAGGTTGATTAGATGCATATCCGCGACGACGCCTACAATTTCGCGCACCGGTGGTTTGCCAGGATCAGCTGACCCGTTCGGAATGATCCGTTTGCCAATTGGATCTTCGCCAGGGAAAAACTGTTTCACGAACCCCTCGGTGACAATTGCGACCGGCAATGCATTTCGATCGTCACGCTCCGTGAATGCGCGCCCGCGTCGAATAGCAATATGCATCGCCCGGAAGTAATCCGGCGTGACTACATTGACTTCTGCGACTGGCTGCTGACCTGCAGGCACCGGGCGCTCTTCTAAGTTGAAAGTGAAACCAACTTCGCTGCCGCTGAGCGGAATCCACCAGGCGGCTCCAGCCGATTGTACGCCAGGAAGAACCGAGACGCGCTCGAATAATCTTTTGTAAAACGCCGCCGCTTGTTCCGGTTTTCCGTAGGTTGTGTCAGGAAGCGCTACCCGCGCGGTGATCACATTGGTCGTATCGAATCCGGCGGGAACTTTTTGCAGACGGACAAAGCTTTCCACAAGCAAGCTTGCGCTGGTGAGCAAAACGAGCGCGAGCACGATTTCGATAACTACCAGCGCGGCGCGCGTGCGGCGACCACCACCGCCTTCACTTGAGCCGCGAGAAGCTTCATTTAGCGAGGTCGCGAGATTTGGATGCGACGCCCGCCACGCCGGCAGCAGGCCGGCGAAAATTCCGACACCAAGGCTGACAATTCCGGTAAACACGAGAACGCGAAGATCCGGCGAAATCTGCTCGATGCGTGGAATACTCGGCAGAAAAGCTTTCAGTGAATCAATGCCCCAGATCGAGATAAGTAACCCGGCAAGACCACCAACACCGCCGAGTAAGGTGCTCTCGGCCAGCAATTGCTTGATAATTTGCCATCGGCCCGCACCGAGTGCGGCACGAATGCTGATCTCGCGATTACGCCAAAGTGAGCGCGCCAGCAACAAGTTGGCTACATTCGCGCA
>JBLMXH010000156.1:0-4976 GCA_050257685.1 Nitrospirota bacterium | reverse complement strand
CGGCGAAAACCGAACACAATAACAGGCTCAAAAAGAACAACGAGACATGATTGAATCGCTTTCCAGCAAAGCCGACAGCGTACAAAAACTTCTTGTACACAAACATACTCCTCTGTCGGAGGCCCAATACCTCCGGGCATTTGCAGTCTGGTGGCAACCCGTGGATCTGTGGTTCAGTCGTGCGACTGAAACGGGATCACTGAAAGGCCCCGAAATAGATTACTGGGAGCACGAGATGGCAAGCCCGGTGCCAAATCCCGTCAGAGCCGTCCTTACCCCAAAAGGGAATTTGAGAGTCGTTTTGGACGAGTCAGTGCGCGAAGCCGGTCGATCAAACTTAGACAGATGAACAAAATTGTGAATGAAAAAAGGACTGGTTCGATGCTCTTCTGTCGTCTAGTTCGACGCACTATTGTTTTTGTTCAAACCTCTGACGTCCGGTTGCGGCGATGCAAACTGCTGGTCCGCACAGAGCACGCTACGATCTGTCCGTGGCTTGTGATGAGCGGCACGGGTTCGGCTATGCGCTAAGACCTAGTTAATGGGGTTTTTACTAAAGGCATTGAGAGTATGCAAAGTGTGATCGACGATTCAAATTTGGGTGAGACCGTCATTGCCGATGAACCTGTCGTCTCCATTGTGGTTCCCTGTCGCAACGAAAGGGATCATATCGAAAGTTGTGTTCGATCCATACTTCAACAAGAGGCATTGTCCGGCGAATTAGAAATCATAGTTGCGGACGGGATGTCGGACGACGGCACCCGCGAAACGCTGGTTAAACTGGCGGCGCAAGATCAACGCCTGCGTATCGTAGACAATCCTATTGGTGTGACGCCTGCAGGCATGAATATAGGCATCCGTCAGGCGAGGGGACGATACGTTGCTATCATGGGCGCTCACAATACTTATGCGTCTGATTACTTGTGTCGATCGATAGAAATCATAGAGCAGCACGGCGCCGACAACGTCGGTGGAGCTGTGATTTGCGATGCGAAATCGCCGCTGCAGCGCGCCATTGCAGCGGCTCATCATAGTCCCTTTTCAGTCGGCGGCGCTCGTTGGCACAACGTTAACTACGAAGGTCCTGCGGATACCGTGTTTGGCGGCGTGTATCGGCGTGAGGTGTTTGGACGAATTGGTTTATTCGACGAAGAACTAGTACGCAACCAAGATGACGAGTTTAATCTTCGGCTGACGAGAGCGGGTGGGAAGATTTGGCACTCACCGAAAATCAAAAGTTGGTACACTCCCCGGGGATCTATCAGTGCACTGTTCCTGCAGTACAGACAGTATGGATACTGGAAAGTGCGGGTTATTCAAAAGCACAAACTCCCTGCGTCTGTGCGTCATTTAATTCCCGGCTGTTTTGTCTTGTCGTTGATCATTCTGTCGATGGCATCTGTTCTTTCGGCTTCAGCGTTTTGGGTTTTGTTAGCTCTTGCCGGTCTTTATTCGTTGTGCAATCTGACAGCTTCACTGCTAACGGCCGGCCGGAACGGCGGCGCGCTTGTGTTGGTGCTTCCGGTGGTGTTTGCGGCGTATCATTTCGGCTACGGTTTGGGATTTTTACATGGCATGTGGGATTTCCTTATTTTGCGCCGTCGCCCGTCTCATAAGTATACAAAATTGAGTCGAAGCACGGTGGGCGTAAACAGCTTTGTTGATGCCGATCGTTTTAAATGAACTCGGTTAACTCCGATGGCCTTACGAGCCGTTTTTTTCGCCGAATCTTTATAAGAAAGGGTTAGAGAACAAGATGACAAGCTCAACGGAGAGCCAAATCGCATGCATCGGGGGGGGGTATTGGGGCAAGAATCTGATCCGGAATTTCCATGACATAGGCGCTCTATCGTGCATTTGTGAAGTAGATGCAGGAACGACAGAACAACTAAAGTTGAAATATCCTCAGGTAGCGTTTACGCATTCAGTCGATGACGTGATGTCAAGCCCCGACATTCGCGGAGTGGCGGTTGCAACGCCGGCTGTGACTCATGGCGAACTAGCAAGAAAGGCACTCCTCGCCGGTAAAGACGTTTTTGTTGAGAAGCCACTATGCTTGTCCATCGAAGAGGGGGAGATGCTTGTCGCGTTGGCTGCCGAGAAGCAGCGAATACTCATGGTGGGCCACCTTCTTTGGTACCATCCTGCCGTGCTGAAGCTAAAAAGCTTGATTGACGAGGGAGAACTCGGCCGGGTCGAATACATCTATTCCAATCGCCTTAATCTCGGAAAAATTCGTCGCGAAGAGAACATTCTCTGGTCGTTTGCGCCGCACGACATTTCGGTGATCCTTGGGCTGTTGGGTGAGTTGCCCTATTCCGTCGAAACCCAAGGCGGCAATTATCTTCACAACCAGATCGCCGACGTTACCGTGAGCCTTTTCTCATTTCCAAGCGGCGTTAGAGCCCACATTTTTGTGTCCTGGCTCCACCCCTTTAAAGAACAGAAGCTGATCGTCGTCGGAGATCGCCGGATGGCTGTCTTTAACGATTTAGAAAGTGAACACAAGTTGCTTCTCTATCCCCACACCATCAGTTGGAAAAATCACCAACCGGTTCCGAATCGGGCGGAAGCGCTGCCGGTGCCCATCGATTCGATCGAGCCGTTGAGGGCCGAATGTCTTCACTTCCTGGAATGCATGCAAACTCGGCGAACACCGCGTACCGACGGTCGCGAAGGACTCCAGGTTCTAAGTGTGCTGCAAAAATGTCAAGACGGTTTAGGAGTCGAAAAAAAGGTGCCCAGGGTTCCGGCGCGGCCGCAGCGACAAGCGAAGGTGCATGAGTCGGCGTTCATTGATGACGATGTCACAATTGGCGAGGGAACGACGATTTGGCATGTGTCGCACGTTTTGAAGAACTCGCGCATCGGTAAGCATTGCCGCATAGGGCAAAATGTGGTCGTCGGCCCGAATGTCAGCATCGGCAACCGCGTCAAGATTCAAAATAACGTTTCGGTTTATGAAGGCGTGACCCTCGAAGACGATGTATTTTGCGGGCCGTCAATGGTTTTTACCAATGTGTTCAATCCGCGCAGTGAGATCAGCCGCATGGACGAGCTCCGCTCCACCCTCGTACGCAAGGGCGCGACACTTGGGGCGAACTGCACGATCGTATGCGGAATAACCGTAGGGCAATACGCATTTATCGGCGCGGGCACCGTGGTCACCAAGGACGTTCCCGATTTCGCGCTGGTCATAGGGAATCCTGGCAGGATCGCTGGCTGGATGTGCGTTTGTGCGAACCGCCTCGCGTTTAGTAACGCGGATGGAACGGCGGAATGCCAGACGTGCCGGCGTAGATACTACAAAACGGCGCACGAGGTGATTTTAGATGACGACGGTTCCTTTACTCGATCTCAAAGCACAGTACTCAACTATCCGGCCTGAAGTCGGCGAGGCGATCGAACGTGTTCTCGAGTCCCAGCATTTTATTCTCGGGCCCGAAGTAGAGGCGCTGGAACAGGAAATCGCGGCGTTCTGCAACGCGCGCTTCGCCGTCGGCGTATCATCGGGAACGGACGCCTTATTGGCTGCGTTAATGGCGATTGGCGCCGGACCCGGAGACGAAATCATCACTAGCGCTTACTCGTTCTTCGCCACCGCCGGTGTGATAGCAAGACTGGGCGCCCGTCCGGTTTTCGCGGATATCGAGCCAAAAACGTTCAATTGTGACGGGAGCGCGATAAGTAAAAAGATCACTTCCCGGACTAAGGCCATCATGCCGGTTCACTTGTTCGGTCAGTGCGCTGAAACGGACCCCATCATCGAGCACGCCCGCGCGAAAGGCATTCGCGTGATCGAAGACGCGGCCCAAGCCATTGGCGCGACGCACAACGGAAGGGCCGCAGGAACCATGGGTGATATCGGCTGTTTTTCATTTTTTCCGAGCAAAAACCTGGGTGCCTTCGGTGACGGGGGTATGGTTATCACCGATGATCCTGCACTGGCGGAAAAGCTGCGAATCGTCCGGGTTCATGGAGCCAAACCGAAATACCATCACAGCCTCGTCGGAGGCAATTTTCGCCTTGACGCGCTGCAAGCGGCAATTCTCAGAGTCAAATTGAAATATTTGCCGCGGTGGTCGGAGGGGCGGCGGAACAATGCGATGCGTTACCGGCGATTATTTGATGAGTCGAAGCTGACCGGCCGCGTGTCACTGCCCGGAGATTCGCCCGGCCATATTTACAATCAATTTATCGTTCGCGTGCCTGAACGCGACCGCCTGCGGGAGTTCCTCAAGCAAACGGGAATCGAAACGGAGATTTACTACCCGGTCCCGCTCCACCTCCAGGATTGCTTCGCGGAGCTGGGATACCAATCCGGAGATTTCCCCTGCGCCGAAGCCGCAGCACGCGACTCGCTGGCTCTGCCAATCTATCCTGAACTGAGCGAACAGCAGCAGCGGCACGTGGTGAACCAAATCAGTTACTTCTATCACTGAAATTTCTGTGGCCCAGCCTCGTTTTTTACTTCCGGCACAGCGGTCGCGCTTCGTATCTACACCTTGTTTTAAGCTGTTTTAAGCTCCGCCCGTTTTCATCCGGCAACGGCCAATAGCTGTGCGGAGAGTTTTACGGCTGCGGATCTTTCCATGCAGTGCCCGAAGAATCGATGCTCGAACTGTATGCAAGTAATAACCGTTTTAGCCAGAAATTATGGCTGCCGTTTCTGCTTGTTATCGTTGGTGTTACCGTCGGCGCGACTACCGGAAAGACCCGCTATTCCCAAACTTCCAATAAAGAGCTTAGACAAAGTGCTTTGCAACTGGTGAAAAGGATAAGGGAACTCGTGTATTCCTACGATAAGAAGGATCGCCAATTATTGTCTGAATACGACCGAAAACAGCGCCTCGACTTAACCAGCGCTGCCGCTAAAGCCGTAAGACAGCAATGGCTGAAAGATACTGGTGCACTTCACGACTCCACGATGAAGAAATATAAAGAGCTGTACGGGTCTGACACGATCTTACTCGCCG
>JBLMXH010000155.1:0-30214 GCA_050257685.1 Nitrospirota bacterium | reverse complement strand
GCTTCTGTCACTGTGGCTGAACAAACTGACAATTTTTCCATGGTTCAATTGTATCGATGCACGCCGATCGAGCACACCTCCGGCTGTTTCGTTCCCGTCCTTCGTTAATCGTAGGTCAACGATCTTCATGTCGGAATTTCCGGATAACTGCACGAATGCGCCCGGGATTAGCGCTAAATTGATTGAGGCGCCTTCTGATGTGCGCACGGTGTCGCCGGTGTGAATTTTGCTTTTGGATGTGACCGGTTGGAAATTATTTTGTTCTGCGTTGCCGAAAACGACGTGGCCTTTTATGAAAAACACCGTCGCCGCTGTCGAGCGCGTGATTCCTTTGGAGCATCCGTTTCCTAACAAACACAAGCAGACGGCAAGCACGCTGCTAAATGAAACCAAACGCATTGGACAATCTTCGCGATTAGCAGCATGCGATAATCCCAAGCCGCGAATGATCTTAGAGGATCACTAACGCGGCCACGGATCACTAGCCATTCAAACCGCGGGTCGGTGATCAGGGAACGCCATTACCTCGATTTTGCCAGTACGCGCCGGGCGTCAGCCAAAATCCTGCTGGCTGGAGGTAAACCAGTTGTGAATCCCACATGGCAACGTAAAGGTGTTCCGCGCCGGGCTGAATATTAACAGTCGTCGAAGTCGGCACAGTGAAGCCAGCAGCCGGCACCCTGGAGACGGTCAACACATGAGGTCCTGCTGGCAGAAAAGTGCTATAGCTGTGACCCTTCGCAAGGGCGGTCACAGGCCGGCCATCGATCTGAAGATTGAACCCGAGATTCCATCCGAAGTTCGCCGCTCTATTGATGGTCAACCGTCCAGGCGCGTGATTAGATCGGAGGTAAGCAGCGCCTCCTTGCGCAAGAGTGCTAATGAACATTGCGCACCCGAAAACCAACATCAGAAAACCAATTCTCGCGAAGCTGTGTTTTGATTTCATGGCAAATATTGTAAGCATTGAACTCCATTTTAGCCAGAAGGTTGCGGCTGAACCTCTTAAAAAATGCATGAAGCTCTCATTTCCTCGGAGAAACCGCGACGGTCAGCCTTCATTCGGGAGTAATCCCTCTGGCGAAAATAATCTCAACCAGCAGGTAGCGCCGCCAGAATGGTTACATGGAACGCGAAGCCATTGATGCTCGCGCTCTGGTTTGAACCCAGACAACTCACTTGTGCCTCGATTCGCAATTCAACCTGACCAGACTCATCGTCCCAATCGGCATCAACATCTACTATTATCCAGGTCGCAAATCCTCCGGTTGCAATATTGGCGACTTGATTTTTCACAATCGAAGCTGTCCCAATTGCTCGAACGAATTGTCGGTTAGTGAGCTTGGGCCCTATCAATATACTGAAGGTTTCTTTTGCTACGGCGAAGTTGGTGCCTTGAGATCCTATGGCCAGGTTCGCATCAAATTGCCCGTCAATGATGAATAGATGGTTCGCATCGTCGGGGCCGGCCACCATAACGTCCAGTTGCTGGAGATTTTGGATCTGTGAAATTTTGATTGCCATTACGACCTCCTCAATTCATTTCGCCTAAGTAAACGCCACGGCTCACCGATGTCTTCATTCGTGTTGGGCATGCTAAAAGCCACATTCGTGATTTACCAATCAAAAACAATTTTGCCTTTTGACGACTAAGTTTCAGTTCTTAAGACCGCCGTTCTTTTACATATCGTTTGTCGTTGCCGCCAGGAGTACAAAGCCGTCAAATCCCGCAGCGTAAAGAACTGGGCCGCCTACGCTCGGTATCCTGATACTTCTGATAGCCTCACTCGCGCTGGCTGAGCACTTTAAACTGATTAGCGGCAACGTCATCCAAGGACGCAACGATCAGCCGCGTAGAATCGGACGGCATTGTGCTTAGAACCAAAACGCGAATTTGTAAGATGTAGTTCGTTGAACTTCTCAAAGATGTTCAGGACCGTTTTCATTACAAGCCAGTGATCCCAATCGCAGCTCAGCCGAAGCGTATGCCGACCAACCCAGAGTCAAAACTGGATGACTCTCGACGGACTAACGAGAGTGGCTTGACAGGGGGCGCTTCCAATTTCGGCTCTTTTCCTAAGTCTTTAACTCTGGGGCTCTTATCATCACCGGCGTTGTTAATCGTTCGTAGTCGCTTTTAAGGGCAAATAATGAATCGAGCGTGCTAACGGATTAATGGGATCATCGCCGATACGCTTCGGAATTGATTGGATCGTCGTCAATACTTGAGATGAATTGCGCCTCCGTTAGCGCAGCTAAATAACGATTAATCGTCTGATGGTGCGCGACACTTGTCTAACACGATGCTCAAACCAGAACCCTTGATTTTGTGTGGTAGATCATCTCCTGGTTTCCAAGGTGGCAAGACTGGCCATCCGTTGAGACGCTTGTCTATTGCAATCTCGTTTTCTGTCGGCGGATCCGAAGCGTATTGGACCACGGTAAGGATACGGAATTCGGTAGTATGTTCGTTTAGCTTGAAACACACCAGGTAGGAGCTGCGATCACGCTTTATTTCACTGCCCGGAGTCGTGATTACAACGTGAAAGAGATAAAACGGCCAGTTTTTGTCTATGATGTTTATCTTTTCAAAACTCGCTGAGAGAGCATGGGGCACACCATCCCACACCAGGAACTGGGCTTGTTCCCGTGCGATCTTATCATTCCTGGCAATGTCAAAAAGCCACTCGAGAGGCCCAGCATCCGCTTGATATGTGGCGACTGTCAGTGCGGTCAGTATAACGAAGAGTCCTCGCATACCAAGGTGTAGGGAGCTAATCGAATTGGCTTGTATCGTGAGCACCCGACAAGAGCGCATTCATACAAAATTTCTTTCAGTGAAACTATTTTAGGAGGCGAGAAAACAGCTTACCACGGTTTGAAATCGCCGCGATTTTCCTGCCTTGGAAGTTGGCAGCGCGTACGGGAGTCGAACCCGTGTACCAGCCTTGAGAGGGCTGTGTCCTAACCACTAGACGAACGCGCCATAAACGGGATCCGGCTAGAAATACTGTACTGAGTCCGAGCTGGCAAGATGCTGGCGAAAGGTTCTTACGTCGGGCAACTGGATAGGTATCGTTTATTCGCCTCCGTCATCTCCACCGTCATCGCCTTCATTCTCATCCGCTCCGTTATCGTCTCCTCCATCGTCATCGGCGCCAGCATCGCCGCCATCTTCGCCGTTCACGTCTTCGCCATCGTCGTTCGAAGCGTCGTCGTCTTTGTTCCCGTTATCACTGGAGCCGGTTTCTTGCTCAGTGTTTGCATGCTTCAACAACGTTCTGGCATCCGCCTCTTGTCTGATTGGCGGTTTCCGATTGCTCTTGGTATCCGGACCGAGCGCATGGATCTGCTTTACAGCGCGCGCGGCAGTAAAAATACTGAGTGACAGACAGAGTAGGAGAGGGAGAAATCTTCTCATGGTGTTGGCACCCTCTCTTGAGGCTCAACGACTGTCAATGCACGAATAGGTTGCCGCGTGGTCGTGACGCGACGTGGCTTTACGAGTCGCAGGCGACGCGCGATGCTCGCGCGCGTGTGAAGAGAACAAATGCATCGCTCCAGAAAAGATGGCGTCCGAAAGCGGGGTGGGGTGTTCCATTGGCGTGGCTGACGCTTTGTGTCGTCTGGAGCTCCACCTGGCTTGCCATTAAAATCGGATTACGCGATCTCCCGCCGATTTCCTTCGTGGCGATTCGTTTTCTTATCGCAATTATCGTCCTCCTAGCGGTTTCGATGGGCCGAACGCGTCTGCTCCCGCGAGTACGCAAGGATTATGTTGTTCTAGGTGTCACCGGAATTCTCATGTTCGCTGTGAACTACACCCTGCTGTTCTGGGCGGAATTGCACGTTTCGTCAGGTCTCGCTGCAGTATTGCAGGCAACGATTCCAATTTTTGGCATAATGTTCGCGCACTGGATGCTGCCGGATGAACCGCTGCGCTTCCGAAAGCTCGCCGGAGCAATCATTGCACTCGGCGGTGTGACTGTGATCTGCGTTCGCCTGCTGGGATTCAATGGCCCGCTTGCGTTCTGGGGTGGCGTGGCAGTTGTTTTTGGTGCAGCCAGTGCCGCCTATGCAAATGTGCTTGTTAAGGCCCAGTCGATGCAGCTTGCTCCCGCAATGCTGGCTGCGTGGCAAATGATTTTTGGAACCGCGCCGTTGTTACTGCTTGGGTTCGCTGTCGATGGGAATCCGGTGCGCTTTCACTGGAGCCTCTCGTCAGTGTTTTGCCTGATCTATCTGGCTGTGATCGGCTCGGCGCTGACGTTTCTGCTTCTTTACTGGCTGCTGCCACGTCTAACGGTCGCGCAGTTGCAAAGTATCTCGCTGATCACGCCTCCCGGAGCAGTCATGCTCGGTTGGTTCTTAGGCGGCGAAACATTTCCGGCCTCATCATTGTTAGGAGCTGCGCTGGTCCTCGCCGGGGTGTGGATGATTTTCCGAAAAGCGTCTGTGCCAGAGCCGCTTATTCAAGAAGGCTGATTCGTCACAGAGTTGAGCTCAGCTACTGCTCGTCCTGCTTGAGCGCCGGTTTCAAGAAGGGTCCTAAATGGTAGCGGCGTTTAGCACCATCACATTCGTGATCCAACCGGCGACAATCCCATTCTTAGTTCCGTCTTGTGTAACCAGGATATCGAGACATTGCGGATTTTTATCTAAAAGATCCTTGGCATCGGCGAGCGTTGCGTCTGACGCGAGCGGCAGGAAGCTGTTAATGATGTAGTCTTTTATCTTGGGGTCCTCTAGCAAATCTTTGAGCGACAAGGTTGATTCGTCCACGTCTGGAGGGCGTTTCTTAGGCGCTATAAATGCATCGATTGTACTTCGGTGAAGCACATATTTGCCTGTGCCATCGTCATCGAGGATCGGAAGGCGTTGTCGAGGGTGAGACTTGTCCTTTTCAAAGCCACCATCGATAAGCTCTCTTATCGTGATGTCTGCTTCGGTCTTGTTTGGCGGAATTTTGAAAGTCGTGACCTCGTTGATCTTCATCATCGCTTGACCGGCAGGCTCCGCTTGAAGCTTCTCGCGCGGTGAGAGCTGACGGACGAGATTGGCAGCGCTTTTCGAAGCCGCCTCGAAATTCACCTGTCCGAAATAGAAGGCGAGAACCGTGCCTACCCATGCTCCGATCACCGGCAGAAGCACGCCGAGTACATATTTGGCCATATCGAAGAATTGATCCCTCTGTTCTTTTTCGGGTACGCGAATCGCGTTTACGCCGGCAACCACAATGATAAGAGTCGCAATAGCGAGGATGGCTACCAATGCCCAAGTCGTGACCGCCCTGGCCAACGCAATCCTAAACTGGCTGTCCCCTTCGGATTTATCGTTGGTCGGCATAACGTTTCATGCTGCGCCGTTCGGTTTTTCCTGATTTGAGTCTGTTTTGTTACGGATGATCAAGCAAATTTGTTGGAACAGATGCTACTGCCGGGACTGGAGGGATTGAGCATTGGTTGAAAGAGAGCCTACGAAATTCGATTGCAGCTAAAGCAGGTCGACGGACAAACTTGGGATAGCAAAAGCGCTTTGCGTCGACGCCGCTGATTCAAATCGGCTACTCAGTTCACACGTTAGCCGCCACCCAAGCGTTAATAGTCGCTTGGGAATGCACGGGGCCGAAGAGCTTGTCCGGACAACTAGTTCCTCCCGGTCGGCTGTACCCTGGCGTGAAATCATGGCCGAAGATGTTTGTGCGGGGGATCTGATGCTCATGGAGCAACCAGCGGATCAATGCGGCGGAAGCAGCGGCCTGCGGCGGAGCAAGAGAGTCGGTTTCGCTCCCTACATGTTCGATGCCGATTGACCCATGGTTGGCACCCATGCAATGATTCGCGCAATCACAGTCATTGACCATCTGGTAGATATCGCCGTTGCGATCAATGACATAGTGCGCAGAAACTTTCCGCGAGTCGGTTCTTTGAAACTCCGCCAGTGCACTGGCCAGCGATCCTTCAGTGCAATGTAAAACGATCTTGTCGATCTTTGTTCCGACTTGGCGGCAGGAACAATTCGGGCTGCCGATGAACTGTTTGACGACAGGTTTTGCGGGCGCGGCTGGCTGAGTGACAGGAGCAGTTGGCCTTACTTTCTTCGCTCCCTTTGCAGGTTTCACCGGAGTCGCTCGCAGTGCTGAAATCGTTACGCGAACAACATCATCCGTCTGTAACCCGAGTGCTGCTGCTAATCCCGGAGACAAATCCGCCACGCGCCCGGTTGCGATATTCGGACCCCAATCAACCGGCCGCGCATCGGCTGCCCGGCCATTTGAAGGGTTCTCCACGCGCGCAAGCGCACGCTTCAAAAATTCCTTTGGCGTATCATTGTAATTCCAACGGCACGCAAAATAATATGTGTCGGGGTTGAGCCTGCGCCCGAGTCCGCTTGTCCCTTGCGGCGGTGTCGGCAGAAATAAGTACGAGTATTTCGGGTCCTTGAGATCAGCTTGGGTAAAAAGCGCAAGCCCTTCGTCTGCCGACATACCCGTGTCTTTTGGCCCGCCGAATGTGGACATCTTTCCTTCCACCCGGAAGAGAATCTCCTCTACCGCCTGGATCTTCTTCACCGGCTGGATCTTCTTTTTGGCTGGCCTTTTTCGCTGCGAGCGCTTGAGGGCTGGCTTTCTCTTTGAAGCTTTACGCTTTTGTGCCATGGGGGATTTCGATTTCTTTTTTGGCATGCCGAACACCACTACGCCAATTGGCGATCTTTTAGAGAATTTCTAAACGCAAGACAAGCACTCTTTCGAGGCCTAACCGTCGCCGTGGAAATCCATTTTCGCCCCGGTTGGAAGAAGCTTAGAATGCACGGCGCAGCGCCGATGTGGCGGAATGGTAGACGCAACGGACTTAAAATCCGTTGGGCCGAAAAGGCCCGTGCCGGTTCGAGTCCGGCCATCGGCAGTACGATCGGGAACGTGAAACGTTGAATCAATAATCGAATCGAATCGCGGGAGGTTTTTCAGAACTCGACAGAGTAGTTGAATGGTAAAGTATGTCCCAAGAACCGTTAGCTGACCGAATGCGACAGGTTGAGATTTGCGAAAGCGATCTGGAGGAAAGCTTTACGCGGTCGAGCGGGCCCGGAGGTCAGCATGTGAACAAGGTTTCAACCGCCGTAACGCTGCGACATCTGCCCAGTGGCATCACCGTTACTGTCCAGGATTCGCGTTCGCAAGCGGTGAACCGAAAGCTCGCGCGGGAACGATTGCTCGGCGCAATCGAAGGCGCTCGGGAAGGACAGCGCAAGACTGAAATTGCGAAGCGCGAAAAAGAGCGGCGCAGAAAATCACCGAGGCCTGCTGCGCTGAAGCAGAAGATTCTGGAATCGAAACGCAGGCGGGGCGAGCTAAAGAAGCGGCGAACAAGGGTCAAGCTCGATTGACATCACCAAATCAATTCCTCGAACACTCACCGGACTAACGCGCTTCTCTTAAAGAAGAAATTTGCTGCCCTAATACATCTGCGGACGCAACTTGTGACGAATCGGTTGTGAACAAACCATTCACGTTATGAAAAAAGCAATGTTATTGAGCGGTGCCTTAGCGGTTGTAACCCTGACTCTGATTTCGTGTGGTAGCACACCGGAGACGACCACGACCACAACGCGTCAAACGACAGTCACGGCGGCGCCGCCACCGCCCGCACAGACGACGACTACGACCACACATATGGGCAGCGGCTATTAGTAGCCGAAGCGCGTCGCGATTTGCGCGTCTGTGTGCACGGCCATGTGGCCGCTTCGCATCTCAAAAGCAGCACTGAACTCGACCGCTACAGGTTCGTACGTGGCTTCACCCTGTGGCAAACCGTTGGTTTGGTGGTGGTGCGCTCAGGATTTTTGAGCGGTCGCTTCGGTACTTTGCGCTTCCTCTTCTTCAGCCTGACTCACTACAGGCGCTATCGCCTGAAGTGTTTCGCCGTTGCGTAGGTCCATCAGCTTTACGCCGATTGTGTTTCGTCCAACGACTCGAATCTCTTTTATGCGAGTCCGGACGAGTTGGCCTTTGTTGGTGATCAACATGAGCTCGTCGGATTCGCGCACCGTTAATGCGCCCACGACGTCGCCGGTTTTCTCACCGGCTTTCATGGTGATGATGCCTTTTCCGCCGCGGGATTGACGGCGGTATTCGTCGAACGGCGTGCGCTTACCAATTCCGTTCTCACCCGCCACGAGGAGCATGGCATCGGCATCAACTATGGCGATCGCTACGACGACATCGTTTTTCTCCGGGCGAATTCCCCAAACCCCAACAGTGTTGCGGCCTTGATCGCGCAATTGTTCTTCATGGAAACGCAGGCTCATTCCCTTTGTAGTGATAAGCACGATCTCGTTGTTGCCATTCGTTAGTTTGGCGTCGATTAAGCGATCGCCGTCTTCGATTTGAATGGCAATGATGCCACCTCGGCGGACGTTCGCATAGTCAGACAGATTCGATTTTTTGACGATGCCGGATTGCGTCGCAAACACGATATGCAGATTTTCGTCCCATGTTTGATCGACAGCGTTCGGCCCGGTACCTGATTTCTTGGACTGGACGCGAATCGTCGCTGCGATCTTTTCGTCAGGCTTAAGCTGAAGAATATTCGCGATGGACCGTCCTTTCGCCGCGCGTCCCATCTCGGGAATTTCGTAAACTTTCTCCACGTAAGCGCGTCCCGTGGCCGTGAAGAACATCAGGTAATCGTGCGTGGTGGCGGCAAAGAGATGCTCAACGAAATCGCCTTCTTCCTCCTCAGTAGCGCCTTCGCGCGTTTGCATGCCGATGACGCCTTTGCCGCCGCGCCGCTGTGCGCGAAATGCGCTTACGGCCGTGCGTTTAATAAAACCGCCATGAGTGATGCTGATGATGCAACCTTCATTAGCGATAAGATCTTCCACATTGATTTCGGCCTGGTCGGCAGCGATCTCAGTCAGGCGAGGGGAGCCGTACTTGTCGCGGATTTCGCGTAGTTCTTTTTTGATGATGGTGAACACGCGCTGTTCCTTGGCCAGGATGTCGCGCAAATCGTTGATGGTCTCGACGAGATCTTTGTATTCGTTGACGATCTTTTCGCGCTCGAGTCCGGTCAGTTGATACAGACGCAGGTTGAGGATTTCGTCTGCCTGTTGTTCGCTAAATGCGTAGCGGCCATCGGTCAGGCGTGCAGGATTGCGAATCAGGATGCCGAGTTGTTCGACCTGGCGTTTCGTAAACTCGAATGCGAGCAGTTTCACTCGCGCTTCGTCGCGATTGGCTGATCCGCGAATAATGCGCAGGAATTCGTCGAGGTTAGCGAGCGCAATGAGATAGCCTTCCAGCGTTTCGGCGCGCTCCTCGGCTTTGCGCAGTTCGTATCGTGTGCGACGCAGGACTACTTCGCGGCGATGGTCGATATAGACCGCGTTGGCGTCCTTGAGCGGCAGCAATTTTGGCCGGCCGTGGTCGATCGCCAACATCGTTGCCGCAAACGAGCTCTCCAGCGCCGTGTGTTTGTATAGATTAGCAATGATGACTTTCGGATTGGCGTCGCGTTTGAGTTCGATGACGACGCGGGTGTTTTCGTCCGATTGATCGCCGACATAGCTGATGTCTGTGAGGACTTTCTCATTCACCAATTGCGCGATGCGTTCGACTAATGTGGCGCGGTTCACGCCGTACGGAATTTGCGTGATGACGATTTGTTCCCGGCCGCCCTTGAGTTCTTCCACGCCCACTTTGCCGCGCACTTTGATGCTGCCTCGCCCCGTCTCGAAGTATTGGCGAATCCCAGTGACGCCGCAGATCATACAGCCGGTAGGGAAATCCGGTCCCTTCACATGCTGCATCAGTTCGTCGAGCGTGATATCGGGATTGTCGATCTGCGCGCAGATGCCGTCGATGATTTCGCTCAAATTGTGCGGCGGAATATTTGTGGCCATTCCAACGGCGATGCCCGTTGCGCCGTTGACCAGCAGGTTCGGAAATGCCGCGGGAAAGACCGTCGGCTCCGTGCGCGTTTCATCGTAGTTCGCCACGAAATCGACGGTATCCTTCTCCATGTCGGTCATCAGCGCCGCGCCGAGATGGGTCATCCGCGCCTCGGTGTAGCGCATCGCCGCCGGCGGATCGCCTTCCACGGATCCGAAATTCCCCTGGCCATCGACCAACGGTTCGCGCATCGCCCATGCTTGCGCCATGTGGACCAGTGTAGGGTAGATCACGGCTTCGCCGTGCGGGTGATAATTACCGCTGGTATCGCCGCAGATTTTTGCGCATTTGCGGTGCTGTCGACCCGGGAAAAGCGATAAATCGTGCATCGCATACAGAATTCTCCGCTGCGATGGCTTGAGTCCGTCACGTGCATCCGGCAATGCACGAGAAATGATGACCGACATCGAGTAATCGAGAAACGACCTCGATACTTCCTCGGCTACATTTATAGGTTCTACCTTTTCGTTTGGATTTAACATGGTTGTTTTAGCCAGGAACTGGCGAGTACGCCGAGGGGCGTTCAGCTATAAAACGTTCTTCCCACAGGCGTGAAATCTCATCGGCTTGTCGGGTCGTCACAGGCGGACCGACGCGCTCACCGGCTGGCAGTTTGATTCTAAGAAAATTCAGCACTGCACGAACCGTGCGTTCATAATCCTGGCAGAGCTTCTCATACTCCACTTCGAAAGGTTTGATTCCGATCCGCCGGAAGAAATGATCCCACAGTTTATCCTGGCGTTCCGCTTCGTGCAGCGACTGCTCGATTAGATCTGGATCGAACTCCGGTTCTCGCAAAACCCTTTTGCCCTCTTGCACTTTCCAAAGTCCGGTTTGAAGTGCGCGAGCCGTAGAGAGTGCCTGGCGCAATTTGTGAAGGCGCACGATTCGGATAAAGCGAAGACGTGGAAAAGCGCTGTGCAACAGCTCCAGATCGCTTGAATTTCCAAAAGCGTACGCCATTCGCAAACGCGTCAGAAAATCATCCAAATACCAGCTCATCAGTTTGAAACCGAATACCTCGTTGCGTGTTATTTTTGTGTTCACGATAGCCGCGACGTACGCGGCGTAGTCAGCAGCCGGGTCGATCCCGAGCTCGGCGCCGTAGCGCGATTCTGCTTTCGGCAAAAAAAATTGTTTAGGCATGCCTGCCCGGCGGGTGTCGCGCAATCCGTCGGTAAGCAGATTGCTTCCCGAACGGGGAATCGTGCAAACAACATAACAGCGCCGCGGATGACGCAGCTTATGAAACAAACCTCCCATCGTTCAGTGGGTGTCATCCTGAGCGGATCGCGCAAGAGCGGGAGAAGTCGAAGGATCTCGTGAGAATACCTTAAGGTTCTGCCACGGGATCCCTCGACTTCGCTCGGGATGACATTGTTGGCGTTGGCTACACATCCAAATTCCGCACATTTAGCGCGTTATCTTCAATGAATTGCCGGCGAGGCTCGACAACATCGCCCATCAGAATTGTGAACATTTTGTCGGCGTCGACGGCATTGTCCTCGTTTAGGTCGACCTTCAGCAGTTTGCGTTTTTCGGGATTCATTGTGGTTTCAAATAATTCCTTGGCATTCATCTCGCCGAGACCTTTGAACCGTTTGATCTGCACTCCGCGACGGCCGATCTCCAAAATCTTTTGCAAGATTTCCGGAATGGAAAACAGCGGGTGTGCGATCGATTTCTCGCCTTCGCCCTCGATTAGCTCAAAGATGGGCCGATCGCTGGCCGCGTAATGATCAACTTTCAAGCCTTTACGAGCCAGTTCGGCGATGATCTTCTCGATGGCAGCAGATTCGTGTAATTCCACCAACCTGCCGCGTCTGCGGGTTCCATCCGGTCGCGCTGGTGCCTCGCCTAACGGAAGTAACTCTTGGCCGATTTGAGTATCGAACAAATTAAGATCGAGATTTTCCTGGTGAAATTTCCGAACGGCTTTCTCGTCGTGAAAATAAAGGGCGCTTTCTTCATTCCCATCGCGCACTTTCACCAGATAATTGGGCAGCTTGCCTGACTTGGAACTGCGTTGAGCAAGGTATGTCTCGAAATCGCCGCCATGGCGGCGAACTGCTTCACTTAATTTTGCGAGTTTCTCGAGCGATTCGAGAATGTCCTTCAGTTGTGCGGCGGTGAATTCTTTCTTGTCGGCGAGATTTTTTAGCCTCACGTCTTCCGCGCCGAGTGAAATAAGAATCTTGTTTAGCCGGGCATCGTCTTCGACATATTCCTCGCGCTTCTTTCGCTTGATCTGATAAAGCGGTGGTTGGGCGATATAAATTCTTCCTGCACGGACCAACTCGGTCATCTGGCGGAAGAAAAACGTCAGTAAAAGAGTGCGAATGTGCGAACCATCAACGTCCGCGTCCGTCATGATGATGATCCGGCCATAGCGGAGCCGAGTCATGTCGAAGACGCCTTCCTCTTTGCCATTGCTCTCTTCTTTCGATTTGCCAATCCCGGCGCCGATCGCCGTGATCATCGCCTGGATCTCAGCGTTCTTGAGAAACTGATCTTCGCGCGCTTTCTCAACATTGATGAGTTTGCCGCGGATTGGAAGGATTGCCTGATAACGCCGATCGCGCCCTTGTTTCGCCGAGCCGCCAGCTGAGTCGCCCTCAACGATGTAGAGCTCGGTTAACTCCGGATCACGTTCAGAGCAGTCGGCCAGCTTTCCCGGCAAACCGCCGCCGGTCAGCGCTCCTTTACGGATAGTTTCTCTCGCTTTGCGCGCAGCCTCGCGCGCTCGGGCCGCGGTAAGCACCTTGTCGAAAACACGCTTCGCAATCGATGGGTTCTTGTCGAAATGGGTCATCAACCCGTCGTACACGGCCGAGTTCACGATTCCATCGATCTCGCTGTTAACGAGCTTTACCTTCGTCTGCGATTCAAACCGCGGATTCGGCAGTTTAACGCTGAGAACGGCGGTCAATCCCTCGCGCACGTCGTCTCCAGAAAGGGACGGGTCTTTTTCTTTCAGAAGGTTATTTTGTTTTGAGTACTGATTGATTGCTCTTGTCAGCGCTGTGCGGAACCCGGTGAGATGCGTCCCTCCGTCAGGATTCGGAATGGAATTTGCGAACGGCAAAATCTGATCGTTGTAGCTATCGTTGTACTGAAGCACCACATCGACAAAAACTTCGTCGCGTTGTCGGGAAATTACGATCGGTTTTGGATGCAGGACCTGTTTGTTCTCGCCCAATTGCCTAACGAATTCCTCGATCCCGTTTTTGTAATAGAATCGCTCCTTCTTTGGCGGATCGACGCGTTCATCACTCAGTGTGATCTCCAGACCCGGGTTTAGAAACGCCAACTCTCGCAACCGCGTAGCCAATCGTTCGAACTTGAACTCGGTGGTAAGCGTGAAGATCGTGGGATCAGGCAGGAAGGTAATGAGCGTGCCCGTCGTTTTCTTGTTTTTGACTTCGCCGATTACTGTGAGTTTGTCGGTCGTTTTGCCTTTGGCGAAGGCCATGTGGTAGACCTTGCCTTCGCGCGAGACCTCGGCCTTAAACCACTCCGAAAGCGCGTTTGTGCACTTCGCGCCGACGCCATGCAGTCCACCAGAATACTTGTATGCGCCCTGTCCGAATTTTCCGCCGGCATGCAGATTCGTCAGCACCAACTCGATTGCCGGCATCTTCCATTTTGGATGGATATCGACCGGAATACCGCGGCCGTTGTCGCGCACCGAGATGGATCCATCGACATGGATAACGACCTCGATCTTTGTGCAAAATCCCGCAAGATGTTCGTCGATCGAATTATCGAGAACTTCGTAGACCAGGTGATGCAGGCCGCGTTCGTCCGGGTCCCCAATGAACATTCCAGGCCGTTTCCGGACTGCTTCAAGACCTTCGAGCTTGTCTATCTGTGCCGCGTCGTATTTTTGAGTTGAGGCGATTCCGGTACTAACTTTTTCGACGGGAATTTCCTCTTGAACTTGCGCCATAAAAGTAGGGCCAGCCGGCCCGGATAAACAGGATAGCTGAAAAAGGCTTCGAAACAACAAATAATCTCGTGGCCTCGAGCGGGTTGTTGCACTACTAATTGAAGGCTCGTGACCCACCGACCCCATTATATTGTGGTTCACGGCGGCCGGTTTCGCCCGTCAATTCTGCCGTCTTGACCAGCCCTTTTCCGGCTCCGAAAATAGGCTCTTTTTATGCGCCTCCAAGCCCTCTCGGAAGCACGGTGGATTTTAGCTTTTCTCGTGCTGCTTGCTGTCTTTTCCGGATTGTTTTCCGCATGGGCATTCTGGTTTTTCGTGCTGCTCTGTTTGTGCACTGTCGCATTTTTCCGTGATCCTGAACGTGCTGCGCCCGCGGACTCGAACCTAATCCTTGCCGCTGCGGATGGCACAGTCATGGACATCGTGGAGCTGGATGAAAACGAAGTGTTGAAAGGCAGAACGCGCCGAGTCGGAATTTTTTTATCGATCTTCGACGTACATACGAATCGTGCACCGATCGACGGCCGCGTCATTTATCGTCACCATCGGCCCGGACTTTTTCTCGACGCGCGCCGGGCGGATTGTTCGGAGAAAAACGAATCAATGACGTGGGCGTTTGAAAACCCGCGGGTCACGATTGTCGTGCGGCAAATCACGGGCGCGATTGCAAGGCGTATTGTGGCGTGGGCGAACGTGGGCGACGAACTGAAAAAAGGCGAACGCTTCGGCATGATTCGCTTCGGCTCGCGAACGGAATTATATTTGCCACTTAATGCTGAAGTTCTCGTGACAGTGGGCGACCACGTGTTTGGGGGAGCAACAGCAATTGCGCGGCTTTCGGACAACAAAGTTGAAGAGTTGAAAAGTTAAAAAGTTACAAAGGTGAGCCGGCCGCACGCTGATGGGATTCCGTTTCAACCATTTAACTAATTAACTGTTTAACGTCGCGAAACGTGAACGAACAACCTCCGAAAATATATCTGCTGCCGAATCTCATGACGGCGGGGAATCTCTTTTGCGGGTTCGCAGCGGCACTCAAGATTCTGCAGGGCGCATTACTTCAGGGTTCAAATCCTGATGTAGCCAACGATCTATTTCACATGGCGATTTGGTTCATTTTGGGTGCGTTCGTGTTCGATTTTCTCGATGGACGCCTGGCGCGCCTGGGTGGCCGCGACACATCATTTGGCCGCGAATTCGATTCGCTTGCCGACATTGTTTCATTTGGTGTTGCGCCTGCGCTGTTGGTTTATCGAATCGTGCTCCAGGAATTCCCTCGTACGGGCTGGGTGGTTGCATTCGTTTATCTGGCGTGCGGCGCGCTCAGACTGGCACGATTTAACGTTGTTGCTTCCAACCACACGGGAGCAGATAAAGAATTCAAGGGCTTCCCGATTCCCGCGGCCGCCGGCCTGATCGCGTCAATTACTCTGTTTATGCTCTGGCTGACCGAGAGTGAGCGCCATCTCGGCAACTGGAAATTCGTTCTGCCGCCGCTGATGCTTTTTCTTTCGTTCATGATGTTTAGCCGGTTCAGATATCCGAGCTTTAAGGCGGTCGACTGGAAGACGACCAAATCGATCCCGCGATTTCTAATCATCAGCGTCGTGCTGGTGATTACAGCAATGAATTATGAATGGATGCCGGCGGTCCTGTTCCTGGCGTATTTGCTTTATGGCGTGCTGCGGCCGTGGCTCTCGCGTGAATGGCAAAGGGAAATCGAAGAAGAAATTGGCGAAGAACCGTCGGAACCAGCGGAGCAAACGCGGTAATGCGGGTCACACCATTGCGGAGTCTGGCGACTGACTCAACGGTTTAATCGCGCCAGGGTTTCCGGGTCACGAACATCCGCCCATTCACCGGTGAGTTCGAGCGCCTTCACTTTCTTACCAGATTGAGCCAGGTCGCGAATCGCATCCGTCAGTTCGTATTCACCACGTGGGGATGGTTTCAGTTTAGCAGTGAAATCAAAAATGCTTCGGCGAAACGCGTAAATCCCTGCGTTATACCACGGGCTCGTCGGTTCGCCTGCTTTCGGTTTTTCGCGAAGATCGACGAGATCCATCTGGTCATCGAGAAACACCGCACCACCTTTACTAACGTCTTCGCCGCGCGTGACCGTCAAAGATGCTTCGACATCATCCGGAAGATCGACCACACGTCTGTAGTTCGCCGAATCAATCAAAATATCGCCATAGGCCAAAATGAATGGACGACCGGCGGCGAACTCCTGAGCAAGCTCGACAACGCGTCCCGTCCCGTCTTGCACCGTCTGCGTTTTATATTGAATCGCGACGTTGTACTGAGAACCGTCACCGAAAAAATCCCGCACAGCATCAGCACGGTACCCGACAATAATAAGGCAGTTCGTTATTCCAGCGTTGCGCAGTCCTTCCAGGATATGCTCTAACACCGGTTTCCCGCGCACTTCAATCATCGGCTTGGGAAGATCGGCAGTGAGCTCGCGCATGCGCGTGCCGCGACCCGCCGCAAGAATTACGGCTTGATTAATCTTGCTCATGTTGGGGGCACAAGCTGTTAGCCTGTCGCGTTCGGCAGCTTGGCGGGGGCTTTGAATATTCTCCCATAAGCTTTTCCCAGAGATTCGCGGCAAGCTGCCGCGAACTACACGCTGGCAGCGTGTGCTCCCCAAAATTACTGATCACGGTTAAGTTTTCTTTGGCTCCGAGATGATCAGCGCCGGCAGGTTCGCCTCCTTAATCAATTCGCTTACTTTCCCAACATTCTCCTGCTTGACCTGCGCCCACTTGTTTAGCTGCTCGTCGAGTTGGCTGCTTAACATTTGAAACACCTCGAGCTGGGGCTTGGTCGGTTCCTTGTCGCCCGATTCAATGACGTGACTAAACGTATCAAACCGCTCGTTTAGCATGTTCGGGAAAGCGAGATTTGCTTCTGATCCCTTCATATTGACCTGGATAAGCTTCTGTTCGACTTCGGACATTTTGTGATCGAGTTCGTCCGCTGCCGCGAGCGCCGGCTTTAATCGCTGATCATCAGCGAAACGTTTGTGCAAGTTTTGGATTTGCGTTCGCAAATCGCGGATTTCGTTGACCGCTTGATGTAATTGCGACATTCGATCGTTTACCTGCATTGCCAACGCGAATTGCTTCTGCAAGGCTGCTTCCTGTCCTTTTTTTCGCGGATCGATGACCAAATGAAGCGGAGTGGTCTGCGATTTGCCACCGACGGTTAGCTTCACCTGGTAGTCACCCGGCAATGCCAGTGGACCTTTTGGGCCGGTGCTCGAATAAAACGCGCCGGGGATCTGGGTGGGATCATCATAACGCAGATCCCACGCGAATCTGTTCATGCCTTCTTTGGCTGGGATTGTCTTCACGCGCTCAACGCGATCCGGCCATTCAGGCGGTTGCTCGCCTTCCTTTTTTTCTTTACTGGAAAGATGCCTAACGACCTTGCCGCTACTATCCAGAATATCGAGCGTGACTTCTTCTTTCGGTGCAGTTTTGAAATAGTAGTCGATCATCGCGCCCGCAGGCGGGTTATCACCTACAGGCCGTCGTTTGTCGAATTCCTCCGGATAATGCAAACGCAACGCGGTTTGCGGCTGATAGAGAATCACGTCCGAGACCGCTTGTGCATTCACCTGTCGAAGCGGTGTCAGATTATCCAGGACCCAGAATGAGCGCCCATGCGTCGCAACGATCAGGTCGTCATCTTTGACCACCAGATCGTGTATCGGTGTTACCGGAAGATTTAGCTGCAATGGCTGCCAGTGAGCACCATCATCAAAAGAGACGAAAGCGCCGAGTTCAGTTCCGGCATAGAGCAAACCTTTGCGTTTGGGATCTTCGCGCACCGAATGCACATACGCGCCATCGGGGATTCCAGTAGTGATTGTGCTCCAATTTTTTCCGAGATCTGTCGTTTTGAAAATGTACGGTTTGAAATCGTCGAGTTTGTGCCGATCCACCGCTATTAGTGCTGTGTTCGCGTCGTGCGGCGAGGGGTCGATAATGCTAACGGTGCTCCATTCCGGCATCTTCGGCGTCACTTTCGACCAATGCTGCCCATCATCAGTCGTAACATGAACGAGCCCGTCATCTGTGCCTGCCCACAGCGTTCCTTTGTTCACCGGCGATTCCGCTAACGCAAATACCGTGTCGTAATATTCGACAGAAGTGATGTCGTTCGTTAACGGACCGCCGCTTGGCTGCTGTTTGGATTTATCGTTGCGAGTGAGGTCGCTGCTAATCTGCGTCCAGCTTTGTCCGTCATCTGTTGATTTGAAAACGCATTCGCCCGCCGTGTACAGCACATCCGGATTATGCGGTGAAAGCATCAGCGGCGACACCCACTGAAACCGATGTTTCAAATCGCTGGCGCCGTGGCCAGAATTATCAAGTGGCATCGGACTGACGTCTTGCACGTCCTCTTTGTTTTTGTCGTAGCGGTTAATGAAACCTTCGCTGTTCGAATAGATGATGTGCCAGTCGCGGGGATCAGGCACAACGAACCCGCATTCGCCGCCGCCAGCTTCAAACCAATTCTCCCGGCCAATGACTCCTGAGTCCGTGCGGCTCGCAATGCCGACATTCGAATTGTCCTGTTGCGCGCCGTAGATGTGGTAAGGGAAGGCATTGTCCACAGCCACGTGGTAAAATTGCGCGGTTGGTTGATTGTTTTGAGTGGTCCAGTTTTTACCGCCATCTGTGGAGATGCTCACCCCGCCATCACTCGCATTGGCTATTCGGTTCGGGTTAGTTGGATCAATCCAAAGTCCGTGATGATCCCCATGCCTTGCCGGCATGAGGTTGAATGTCTTTCCGCCGTCGACTGATTTAAACAGCCCGGTGTTTAAGAGGTAAACGGTATCCGCCGATTTTGGATCCGCGTAGACTTTGCTGAAATACCAGGCACGCTGACGAAAGCGGCCATCCTCATTTACACGAGTCCAATGCTGGCCCGCGTCATCGGAGCGGTACAGACCACCTTCCTTCGCCTCGATGATGGCATACACGCGATTGGAATCAGCTCCGGAAACGGCGATACCGATCCTGCCGAGAAGTCCATCGGGGAGACCATTTCCTTCGAGGCGTTTCCATGTTACACCGTTATCTTCCGATCGATACAATCCGCTGCCGGGGCCGCCACTCGAGAAAAACCATGGCTGCCGTCGCGCCTGCCATAGCGACGCGAACACGATGTTTGGATTATGCGGATCAAAAACGATGTCGATGCCGCCTGTGTTTTCGTCTTTGGACAAAACTTTCGTCCACGTTTTGCCGCCGTCGCCTGTGCGAAAAATTCCGCGTTCCTGATTCGGGCCAAATGCATGACCCAGCGCGGCGACCAGAACCACGTTCTCGTTTCTCGGATCGACAATCAGTGCGCCGATCTGCCGCGTATCTTTCAACCCGACGTTCTCCCAGGTTTTGCCGCCATCGATGGATTTGAAGACGCCAATACCGTAGGTGGTGTTACCGCGAATCGCCGCCTCGCCCGTGCCGACATAAATCACGTTGTGATCCGATGGCGCCACTGCGATCGCGCCGATGGATGAAATCGGCGCTTTATCAAAAAGCGGAACCCAATTTGCACCCCCGTCAGTGGTCTTCCAAACACCGCCGGCAACTGCGCCGAAATAATAAGTGCCCGGTTCGCCTACGACCCCTTCGATCGCCAGCGCGCGTCCACCGCGGAACGGACCAACTTGCCGCCAGCGCATTCCATTGAACAACTTTTCGTCAATTGTTCCGGGCGGCGGAGGAGTAGGTGAACCAGCAGATTGAATAGAAGCCGGGAAAATGAAAACAGCTAAAAGGAATCCGACCAGCGCAGGAAAACGGTAACGCGACGCAATCATCCGCCTACAGTGTAAAGTTCGCGATTTCCTTCAACTGGAATCGCATGAATTGACGGCGCGTCGACCGCCACCGCAAATTTGTTCGGCCGAATATCCGAAATGTCTTTTGATACGCGATGCTTGTGCTAAAGCGCTAAGGCCCAGCAGTGGATCCATCTTGTTGGTTGAACCCGGACGCTCTAAAACATCTGCCTCGGTATGACTCGAGTAAAATGCGTGGTGCTCTCGACAGCGTGATTCGATCGCAGCTTTGGCATGCTTTTTAATTCGCTCACTTTCATTGTTTTCTTCGTAGTCGTCGTCACTGCTTACTGGAGCATTGGTTCATGGCAGGCGCGGAAAAATCTTCTCGTCGTGGCCAGCTATATTTTTTATGGGGCCTGGAACCCACCTTTTGCCGCGCTGTTGTTTTCAACCACGGCCATGGATTTCTGGCTTGGCCGGCAAATCGGCAAAGCCAAAGATCAACATGCAAAACGTCGCTGGTTGGTTGCGAGCGTTTGCATGAATCTGAGCATGCTCGGGTTTTTCAAATACGGAAATTTTCTGCTCGAAAATTTCCAATGGCTGCTGGCGCGAATCGGCATCATCTACCAACCGCCGCATCTGGACATTCTACTTCCGGTTGGAATTTCCTTTTACACTTTCCATTCACTTTCGTACACCCTCGATATTTATCGGGGTGTGTTGCGGCCGACCAGATCGCTGCGCGATTTCGTTCTCGCGGTCTCCTTCTTTCCGCAGTTGGTGGCGGGTCCGATCGTGCGAGCTGGTGACTTCCTCCCGCAGCTTGTCCATCCTCCGCGTCTGAAAAATGGCCAGTTTCTGTGGGGTCTGGCGCTCATGACTCTGGGGCTGTTTGAAAAAATTGTCCTTGCCGACACAATGCTCTCGGGTTCTGCGGATCGCGTCTTCGGATATCCCGGACCGCTCGTTGCGCTCGACTCGTGGGCCGGCGTGCTCGCATTTGCCGGGCAGATCTTTTTCGATTTTGCCGGCTATTCTCTCTGCGCGATCGGCGCTGCCTTGACACTAGGTTTCCATCTCAAGGACAATTTTCGATTTCCCTACGCCGCGATCGGTTTCTCAGATTTCTGGCGGCGGTGGCATATTTCCCTTTCCACTTTCCTTCGCGATTACCTTTACATTCCGCTGGGTGGCAATCAGGTCAGACCATTCCGTGCGGCGTTTAATCTCGTTATCGTCATGTTCCTGGGTGGTCTTTGGCATGGCGCCGCATGGACTTTTGTGGTGTGGGGCTTACTGCACGGCTCTTACCTGGTAATTGAACGCGTCTTTCGCGTTTTGTTTGAACACAAGACATGGGCGAGCACGCTACCCGTCCGCGTCCTTGCCGGTTTCGCTACTTATGCGGCCGTTTGTATTGCATGGGTATTTTTCCGCGCATCTGATTTCACCATCGCGAGCCGGATGCTCGGCGGTATGTTTGGCCAACATGCACACGGCGATGCCATTCTTTCGTCGCGTGAATTGTTGCAAATTGGAAGCGTCACCCTGGGCATGCTCGCGATGCATTGGGCCATGCGTGACAACACATTTGAAACAGCCGTAATGCGTTTGCCGCACTGGACCATCGCCGCGATCGGCTCCGCAATGGCGTGTGCCATCATTCTGACTCAAGGAAACAGTAATGCCTTCATCTATTTCCAATTTTAAGAAACGACTTCGCCTGCCGCGCTTGTTCTTTCGCAAACCTTCGCGCGAGGAACAGATTCACGGTGGTCCGCCGCTGGAATTTGAGCGGCCAATTCCGCCTGCGCCATGGCGGGGAATAGCCGTCGTTGTCACGATCGTCGTCATCGCTGCGACGGCGGCGTGGGAGTTGTACTGCCGCTCGCTGGGCTACGGTCCGACGCTAAAGGACAACGAAGATTTGTGGACGTTACGCCGTCGCGTCGTAAGGCCGGAATCTATAGTTGTTATTGGCGATTCACGCGCCTGGTTCGATACCGATCTGGATGAATTCGAAAAAGGGTTAGGCAAACGACCGATTCAACTCGCGATGGCTGGCTCGACTGCTTGGCCTGTGTTGGCTGATTTGTCGGAGGACAAGAATTTTCACGGTACGATCATTTGTAGTGTTGTCCCGCATTTGTTTTTCGCGCCAGGCGGTACTCCGCCGATGGATCATGCCGAAAAAGGCGTAAGGCGATTTCACAATCAAACGCCGGCCCAGCGAGTGAGCGAATATCTCGCGATGCCGTTAGAGGAGCATGTTGCGTTTTTGAAACCAGATGATTTAAGTCTCGAAGCGCTTCTAAACAAACTGGCCATTCCGAATCGTCCTGGTGCACTGGTGCCACCCCGTTTCCCTCCCTATTTTCAGACTGAAGATCGGGAGCGTCGCGCGCGAATGTGGGACAAATGCGCCGAACCCGGGAGCGAATTAGCTAAACAAATTCAACAAATCTGGATCCCGCTTTTCACGCCACCGCCGCCTCCCAGTTACATCCCGAAGAACGTTTTCTTGGCTAAGATGAGTGAAGACATCCAAAAACGTTTTGCGGATGTGACCGCTGCCGTAAAAAAACTTCGGTCCCGCGGGGGAAAAATTGTTTTCGTTCGGTTTCCATACAACGGTGGGTTGAAAGAACTCGAAGACCGGATTACGCCGCGGGAGAAAACTTGGGACCCCCTTTTGAAAATGACCGGTGCTCCCGGAATTTATTACTCTGATTTTCCCGAGCTGTCCGGGTTTAACTGTCCCGAATGGTCGCATTTGTCTGCGGGCGATTCGGTGGAGTTCAGCAAACGCCTCGTCCCGCATTTGCGCGAGGCGCTTAACCTGTAAGTAACAGTTGCCGTGCTAGGCGTTGCCGTCCGCTGATTATGCGTTGATTGCAGCCATGCTGGGTGCATGAGCTTCAACGGCAGCGCCATCGGTTGGGCCACCACCAAATCGCCGTGCAGCAAAATACGATCCGATCACGAGCACTGCTGCGATGAGTTGTGCCACAAGTGTTTCGACCGTTGGAAAAACAGCAAACCAGAGTCCCATCCATCGAGGGATGTAGGTTTCGAGAAACGCGATCGGTGTCGTGGGAATCCACTGCGCGAGCTGCATTTCCTGCGCCTGTTCGCCAACCATGACGAGCAGCACCACGCCCAACAGAATTCCGGTGGTGATCAGCATTTTCCGATATGGCAAACGCTGCTGAAGGACAAATGTAAGCACGGCCACCATGGCCGTAAGAACAAGGCCTAACAAGGCGCCCTTGAGGACAACGCCGCCGCCGAGTCGCAAATGATAACTCTGAAGGAATAGCACGACTTCAAAGCCTTCCCGATACAGCGAAGTGAATCCAAGCAAGATCAAGCCCCACCAAAGACGTTTCTGTGAAATCTCCGCTGTGCGCGCGTTTTCAAGCAAGGCTTTGCGGCGCCGATTATGGGCGCGAATCCAACCGCCCCAATAAATTTTATGAAAAAACCAATTCATGATGACGAGCAGAACAACGATGGCCAGCAAACCGGTGGCAGCTTGAAGATCTAGCGCTGACATGTTGTCGCTGAGTGACCCAACGATTCGCACAGCGATGCACCACGTGATCAGTGTGGCAACGAATGCGAAGGCGGCGCCAAAGGCAACTGGCCGACGATGCGCGCGCTTAGCGCCAGTCATGCTCGCCGTGACGGCTGCCAGCACGAGGATGCATTCCAAGCCCTCGCGGAACACAAGAACCCCAATATCCAAAAAGGCGACCGTTGAACTGGTATTTGGTCGCAGCGGATCAGGCGCACCCTCAGCCGTAACTCCCTGCCAGATTAGCATCGACACCACGAAGGCCGCTGCTGCGAGGACGCCGATGCGCAAGGCCACCTTCATTTGCGCTGGAAGATTAGCACAGAGGCCGCACAACTGCTGTTGATGGATTGCTTTTTTTTAGCGGCTACTTGCGCGCGCCAATTTGCCGCTGATGTCCGGGTAATCTAGGGTCACGCCACATGCCGGACTATGTTCTCGCTCATGAACTAAGAGGCGAGCGAGCGCGGCTCGCCTTAATGTCGAAATTGCTGGATCCGATGCATCGCCGGTGCATTGACGCACTCGACGTGGTGAAGCCAGGGGCGCGCACACTCGAAGTGGGGGTGTGGGAACGGATCCATTTCTACGGGGCTCGCCGACCGAGTCAGCCCCGGCGGAACCGCGGTAGCTCTCGATCTGGATTTATCGCTAGTTGAGGTTCGCGCGCCGAATCTTGAATTGCGAAAAGCCGATATCGTTGCAGGCCCGGTGGAGCACGCGAGTTTCGATTTAGTTACAGCGCGCGCGGTGCTTCATCGTGTTGCCGATGCCCAAGCGGCAATTGTAAACATGGTCGCTGGCCTGAAAGCAGGCGGCGCGCTGCTTTTGATCGAACCGGATTTCCTTCCAGTCAGTATAGCCGAACCTCCGAGGTGCGTGCGTTCTGGGCCGGCTGGCTTTCATGGTCTCGAGAACGGGGAATTGATTATCACATTGGGCGGACACTTGCGCCTGGGCTACCGCCGCTTGGCCTAACAAACATCAGTGGCACAGCGGAAACCGCGGTTTACAACGGCGGTTCATTGTGGGCGGACTACTGGATTGACACTATCACTGAACTGCGGGGCGACTTGATAAGCTCGGGTAAACTCGATGAGGCGCTAATTGAGAAGTTTCTCGCATACTGCGCCGATTCCGGGTGGTGGACTCAGACGATTGCTTTCACGGCGGTGCACGGCCATAAGTTCGGTCGTTAACCCAGAGCATCGGTTGTGATTTTGCGTCAATCGAGTAACTTCGGAGGTGCAACGATTTCGGGCGTTTACGCTAATCGAGATTGCCCTTAGCATTTTCATATTGCTCCTGATCCTTTTACTGGCAGTGCCCAGTTTAAGCGGGGTGATTGCAAACAGACGGTTGAAGCAATCCCTCGATAACTTCAATCAGCTTGTCCGCCAGGCGCAGGAACGAAGTGTGACCGAGCGGCGCGCATATCTGATTGTTTGGGGCAAGAACAGCGTCCTGCTGCGACCGGAAATTTTTGCAGAAGGCGAGGAAGAAAAACCTACGACCGTGTTAGGTCTCAGCAAGGGAAGCTGGCTTAAGATATCGCTTCCGGCAGCGTTGACGGGCAAACCTCCCGCTGAATGGATATTCTGGCCATCGGGAACCTGTGAACCGGCGATTGTGCAGTTCAGAGGTCCTGCAGGGGCATGGACGGCTGACTACTCGCCCCTCACAGCGCAGCCTGAACTTACGCAATATGCTGCAAGGTGAGGCCCCATGGACTGACGGAGCAATGGAGAAATGGGGTAATGAAATTTTCAACGCTCCAGCACCGCAACACTCCAATACTCCAATCATGGCTGCTCGACGACTTCGAACACGCTCAAGGTCGACGTACGCGTTTGCTCTGTACGAAGTCCTCCTTGGCGTAGCGATTTTCGCTATTGGCGTTATCGCGCTGGGACGTGCGGTGGAGAATTGCATAAACGCAAGCACCATCAGCGAGGAAGAGAATGTTGTGCGGCAGATCCTCTCTGATCGAATGGCACAAGTTCAAGCCGCGTCGGCTGTGCCTGATGCTGAAAAGGAATTCAAAATCAGAACCACTTACGGCGGTGTGATCGTAACCCAGAAAACCACTCCTGCCGCTTTGACCGAGCCTGATAATACGCTTATCAACGGAATCAATCTCGTCACCTTGACTGCGCGCTGGGATCACGCCGGGGTTCCACAATCAAAACAGATTCAGTTTTATGTCTATCGGTCCAGCTAGATTGATGAATCGATGGCGTTTTGGGAGTACGGCGATACCACGACTGTGGGACCGCTTTCAAAACGCCGACGTATCGGCGCGCTCCAAAGCTCGCGGTTTCACGTTGCTGGAGATCATGCTCGCCGTGGCGATCCTTGGAATGATGGCGGTGGCAATTTTTCGCTTCGTGCAAACGAACTTGACTGCGTTGCGGTTTTCATCCGAGACAGCGGCAGCAGATGCGCAATATGATGGCTTGCGTGATTTGCTGACAACTCAATGGCAAAGCCTGAGCCCGCTTCGAGCGCGAATGATTGGCGAGCCATTCAAATTAAATGATCGCGAGCGCGATGAGATTAGATGGAATTGCGGCGCTGGGCCGGGTCTGCTTACGCGCTATGCGCCGGGCGAGTTCACCGTTGTGTTACGTTTGCAACCGGCAAACGACAAGAGCGATCAACTCGATCTCGGCATCTTACGTAAACCGCTGGACGATTCTGATAAAACAGAAGGACATGAAACGTGGGTGCCGTTGATTAAAAATGTGGGTAGCCTCGAAATCACCTACTTTGATCCGAACGCCAATACCTGGCTGCCGCGGTGGCCCGGCGGAAACCGAATGCCCTCGCTCGTGAAGGTCAGCGTCGGCCGCCCGGATACGGCTGATCCGTGGGAAGCAGTCATCCCGCTTCGGCGGACACCATATTAGGGGAGGAAGCCTATGAAGAAACTTTCGCCAGGCTGTAAACGAGACTCGGGCGCTGCGCTGCTGTTGTCATTGTGGGCGTTGTTTTTGCTCGCTGGCGTCGTGTTCGCATGGGCGCTCAACATTAATTCTCGCCTGACAGTCTCCGCGACCGCCAACCGCGTATTATCGGCCGAAGCAATGGCGTCGTCCGGTGCAGAGGTTGCATTGAATCCCACGATAAAACCCGCCTCGGCAAACCTGCATAGGAAAATGGGTAACGAAAGTTACGATGTTGAGATGACCGGCGAATGTGGTCGTTTTAACTTGAACTTGCTGGCACCCGGCGGAGTAGAGAACCCCGTGCTCGTAGCGGCGCTACGCCAATATCTGAATATAAAGGGCGTAGAACTCAACGATCTCGACGTGATGATGGATTCTCTGCTCGACTGGATAACACCAACAAAGGGACTGCGTCGGTTGAATGCGCCGGAGGAGACCGATGATTATCGTCCGTCGCATGCGCCACTTACTTCCGTGGACGAAATTAAAAAGATTTTTGGATGGGCTAAATACACTTCGCAACCCGGATGGGATGAAGACTTCACCACGGTCATCGGTGGCTGTCAGCAGATTGACGCAGCCTACGCCTCGCGCGACGTGTTACGCGCGTTGGGAATTCCAGATGAGTTTGTCGATCGCTTCCTCCAGGCACGGCGTGGACCGGATGCACTCGATGGAACAGCCGACGATCCCCAGATGGATCAGCAAACGGCGTTTTCTCTGCTCGGCCTTGGAGCTACTGCACCCGGGACGCCGAAATCACCGCAGGCAAATGGAATTCAAAATCTGATCGTGTTTAAAAGTCCGAACCCTGTATTTCGCATAGTTAGCGTTGGAAAATCAGGCGATGTTTCACGTTCGGTGGAGATGATCGTCCTCAAACAGACAGCAGGCGTTGGCCGTCCCCAGGTGTTCAGTTGGAAGGAGCTTTAAGATCCAGACCGGGATGCCAACGATTTTTATCATTCCCACTTCTCACGGCTGGAATTTTGTGCGGTCTGCCCCGCCCGCATCGCCGCCTGCGAATAAGGGTTCGCACAGTAATGGAGGCGCAGGCGCAGCAGCTGCGGCGCCAGCCCAGCAAAACGGTTCGTGGACCGTGCGGAAACTGCAAACATTGGAAGAAGCAGTGCCTCTACTCTCCGCGAGTGATGAGTTTGTCCTCGGCTTGCCTGTGTCGAGCGTGATTGCACAACGATTCCGTCTGCCCAGCGTGGACCCGTCGGAGTTTCCGGAGATGATTCGTCTTCAAATCGAAAAATTGCTGCCATTTCCGGCCGACGAAGTGACCAGCGATTTTGAACTGATTGCACAAAGCGAAGGCGAGAGCGTCGTCTCTGCGATTGCGATTAGAAACGAGCAGCTTGCCGAGGTGGCTTCGCCACTTCTAAACAGGGGCTACATTCCCCGGCAGGTCACCGTGTATGCGGCGCAGCGCGCCAGCACCTACGCCCCCAAGGGGAACGCTCTGCTGATTTACCCTGAAGGCGAGACGCTGGTTTACGCGATGACCGAAAACGGCAAGCTAAGTCTGGCACGGGCAATCGATCGCAACGGCGATCAGCTGCAATTGGAACTGCCTCAACTCCGATTAAGCGCGGAACTGCAAGGCATAGATGCTTCGTTTCCAAATGTGTTTCTGGATGAATCCTGTTATGAACTGCGCTCGACGGTTGAGGGAATTATGACCAGCCCTACTGAGATCGTCGGAATCGAACTGCCTCCGGCGCCGGTCAAACTGAATCTACTGCCGGAAAGCTGGCGCCGACGTCGGCTGCAACTGACGCGGCAGGTGGAATGGCGAAAACGACTTATCTGGATAGGTGGCGCGTACGTGTCGATTCTCGTTTTGTTGTTGGCGTATCTGGGGCTGTTGCGGTTTCAATTGGGGAGCCTTGATCGGCGGATTGCGCGGGACGCCCCTGGCACCGAGTTCGTGCGGGCTACCGAAGCTAAATGGAAAGCGCTCGCTCCGGCGATCGATCCGCATTACTACCCAGTCGAAATTCTGCAGCATTTGTTTGAAAGCCTGCCGTCGGCCGACGTACGCATCACTTCATATAATCAGTCGGCCCGTCAGATTTCCGTCGACGGCGAGGCGAACACAGCTGCGCTTGCTTACGACTTCATCGAGAAGATCAAGAAAAACCCGGAGTTGCGAACGTTCAAATTTGATATGGCTGCTCCACGCATTTTGCCTAACAATCACGCGCAATTTCGTCTGGAGGGGAAACCCAAATGATGCCGGCGTGGTATCAAAGGATGAACCCACGTGAGCGGGTGCTCTCGTGGATTGTCGCCGGGACAATCGGTGTGTTGCTGAATCTTTGGATTTTGAGCTCGCTTTGGGGCGCGGTCGCGAGAGCGCAAAAAGAATTTGGAACTCGCAGAAGTAAACTCGCCGAGCAAGCTGTTTACGTAAGGGAGCGCGACACATGGACTAAACGCGACGAATGGATGAGACAACATCAACCGGAACTCAAAAATCCCGCCGAAGCCTCTGCGCTGCTTGATCAGATCAGGGAAATCGCCGGCAAATACAACATCCTCGTTGAGAATCCTGCGATCGGAACAGGCGAAACCACGCCCTATCATCAAACAGTCTTTGCCTCGATCGAAACCAAAAGCCCATGGCCGCCCCTGGTCCATTTTCTCTACGATGCGCAACGGCCGGACGCGTTCGTGGTTTTTGAAAATGTTAATCTCGCGATAGACGGGAACGATCCCACAATGATGCGAGGCAAGTTTAAGATCGCCCGCTGGTTTGCACCGGGGCAAAAGGGCAAGTAATAGATGGGAACTGAAGTTATGAAATATTCGCTCACACTCACAATCCTCGTTGTCGCTGGCGCAACGTACAGTCAGGCCGAGGATGTTCTTCCGCCTCAATACAACTTCGATCGCTACTCGAAGATGATGGATCAATCGCCGTTCGCCGTTGCCACTGCCGTAGCAGCGCCTGCTGCGACTCCGGATTTCGCCAAAGACCTTTACATCGCTAACGCCGCGAAATCGCAGGATGGCGATTTGGTGACGATTGCCTCGACTTCAGATCACAACTTTAAAAAATATCTTACTACGAAGGAACCGGTGGACGGTTACAGCATCGCCAATATCGAATGGTCCGACAAAGTCGGGGGGACCAAGGTCACAATCAGCAAGGATGGAAATTTTGCGACGCTTACGTTCAATCAAGCTCTACTATCGCAGGGATCGCCGGGAGGTAGCAGACCAATGGCTGCTCCCGCTGCGCCGGTGCCAAATCCGGGTGGCATTCCGAATGCACGTGTACCGAAATTGCCGCCCAATGTGCCTCCGGAGTTGCAGCAATTGATTCCTTCGAGGGATGCGATGCAGCCGCGTACCCGTGGCATGATTCAGCGGAGTCCAAGGACGAGTCGCGGACCGGGCGGGGCTGATGGAGCTTCGAAGCAGTAGCCGGTAGCCCCGGCCCTGTGAGCCTCTCTGAGCAACGAGATCAGACGTGGAGCGTCAAAACCCCCTGGCTAAAGCATCATTTTGAATTAGCCCCCGCCGTAATCATCGTCCGAAGTATCGGCCTGACGGTCGGGACCTGCAGAATACAAATCGTATCCGCCCGGATTCTTCAGCCCGGGATTGCGATAGATGTAATCGCTGCCCCATGGATCCTTTGGCATTTCTCTGAACAACTGATACCAGCGAGTGGGTTTGGGGTCGTTTTGCGGCTGGGTTACCAGCGCCTGCAACCCTTGCTCGGTTGATGGGAAAAACCCGTTCATACTCTCGTACAGTTGCAACTGCGTCTTGATCGCCTGGACGTCTGCTTGGACGCGCATGCTTTTGGCAATCGCAGTTGTGTTCCCGAGTTTAGAAATCGCGACTCCCAGAATGATCACGATGATGCTCACCACGAGCATGATTTCCAATAATGTGAAGCCCTGCTGTTTTATCTTTGTTCTCATCTCAATTAAGTGGAGGCCCTCCGTCTTTT
>JBLMXH010000154.1:0-2798 GCA_050257685.1 Nitrospirota bacterium | reverse complement strand
TGCAAGCCGGGTGGAGACATTTCCAGAGTAGGTCATATGGACGGAGCACCAGCAGCAGCACCGGAAATCGAGCAAGCCAAGCGGCGAATTGCGCATGTTCCGCTGGTGCTGAACCGACGCAACTTCAACTGGCTCACACAGCGTATCTCCGGCGTTGTCGAACAACCCGCGCCCCGGTGGTGGTGGGTGTGTTTCATGACTACTGCCAGCGTTGCAACGTTTGGAATTTTTTGCATTGGCTACCTGATTTCTACCGGCGTTGGGACATGGGGCAACAACATCCCGAATGGGTGGGCCTGGGAGATCACGAATTTCGTTTTCTGGATCGGTATCGGACATGCCGGTACGCTGATCTCCGCGATCTTGTACTTGCTTCGTCAAAAATGGCGTACTTCCATTAACCGCTCCGCGGAGGCAATGACGCTGTTCGCAGTAATGTGCGCCGCGATTTATCCCGGCATTCACGTCGGCCGGTTTTGGATGGCGTGGTATCTAGCACCGATACCTAACAACTGGGCGATCTGGCAGAATTTCCGCAGCGCGTTGATGTGGGACGTCTTCGCGGTATCTACCTACTTTACGGTCTCGGTCTTGTTCTGGTACACCGGTTTAGTTCCGGATTTGGCGAGCCTGCGCGATCGAGCAACTACACGGGTTCGGAAATTCCTTTTCGGAGTTTTCGCTCTTGGCTGGCGCGGCTCGAACCGTAATTGGCGTCACTATGAAATGGCGTACCTGCTGCTGGCCGGGCTTTCTACGCCGCTTGTTCTCTCAGTGCACAGCGTCGTATCCTTCGACTTCGCATCGACGGTTTTGCCTACATGGCATACCACTATTTTCCCGCCTTACTTCGTTGCCGGCGCAATCTTCGGAGGCTTTGCGATGGTGCTCACGCTGTTGTTGCCGGCGCGCGCAATTTTCAAATTGCAGGACGTGATAACGGACCAGCACGTCGACAAGATGGCGAAGATCATTTTGTTAACGGGCTCGTTCGTAGCCTATGCCTACACGATGGAGTTCTTCATTGCATGGTATAGCGGCGATCATTACGAGCGGTTCGCGTTTTGGAACCGCATTTTTGGTCCCTACTGGTGGTACTGGTGGTTTGGGATGCTCTTTTGCAATTGCCTCTCGCCACAACTCTTTTGGTTCCGCTGGTGCCGTCGCAATGTGCTGGTCGTTTTCTTCGTCGCAATGTGTGTTAACGCCGGCATGTGGTTCGAGCGTTTCATCATCATTGTCGGCGGTTTGACCCGGGACTTTCTCCCCTCCTCCTGGCGCATGTTCCATCCAACCTGGGTAGACATCTGGACATACATCGGCACGCTCGGGATTTTCACTTCGCTGTTCCTTCTGTTCATCCGTTTCCTCCCGATGATTGCGATGTCAGAAGTGAAGACGGCCACGCCCGAGGCGGATCCACATTATGATCTGCCTCCCGAGTCAATTCCTGCCGCCGGAGGGGAGCGCAACCGATGAGAAACGTTCAAATTTCGGGAGCGCACGCTTCTAGCGTGCTGAGTTCGGCATCTTGCCGAACGATTCTGTGCTCGCGACTTGTGTTCGGCTGGATGCCGGACAATGCCGGCTGGAAGCCGGCGCTCCCAAGCAAAAAGGAGCACACACGATGATCACAACTCCGTACGGTCACAAAGTTTATGCGATGGCAGCGGAGTATCCGAGTGCCGCTGCGCTTTACGAGGCCGCAAAACGCGTGCGCGATGCGGGTTTCCGGAGATGGGACGTCTATTCGCCATTTCCGATTCACGGCATGGATGAAGCGATGGGACTCGGCAAATCATGGCTGAGCGGCTGGGTTCTCTTTGGCGGAATTTCGGGACTTCTCACTGCGGTGCTGGTCGAATTTGGCCCGTCATCCTTTCTTTACCCGCTTGATGTGCACGGGAAGCCAAAGGGTTTCTTCACCGTTCCGGCGTTTTTCCCAATCATGTTCGAGCTCACGATACTTTTCGCCTCGTTCGCTGCATTTTTTGCATGGCAAGCCATGAATCGCTTGCCGCGCTGGAACCATCCAATGTTCAATTGGGAACGCTTCAGCCGCGTGACGAATGACGGGTTTTTCCTGGCAATTGAAGCTCGCGACCCGCGCTTCACGGAAAACGGAGTGTATGAACTGCTGGAGCAAAGTGGCGGCCGCCACATCACCGTTGTGCACGAGGACTAAATATGCTCCGTGGATTTTTTGTTATTTTTATCCTGTGCACGATCGCGATGGTGGCGGTGTTAGGCTTTCGCGGACAAACAGGCACAAAGCCGCCATCAGAAGTCTTCCCCGACATGGTGCGACAACCCAAAGTGCGCGCACAGGCGCCGCTCGATTTTTTCGCAGATGGACGCGGTCCGCGTTTGCCGGTACCGGGTACAGTTCCGATCGGCTATGAAATGCCAAAAGCGAAGACCGAAAGCGCTAATCTGGAGATCGCAAACAACGCGCCGGAGGAAGCGCATATGCGGATCGCTTTCAGTGCCGGGACTGATTACGTCAACACCGGCAAAATGGGCGACCAATGGGGAACCGGTATTCCGTTGCCAGTAACGCGCGAGTTAATGGAGCGCGGCGAGCAGCGGTTCAACATCACGTGTGCAATGTGCCACGGCGCCTCAGCTGCCGGAAACGGAATTACGAAGCAATACGGGCTTGCGACTGTGGTTTCGCTTCAGGACGATCGGATCCGCAAAATGTCTGATGGCGAGATTTTCAACACGATTACCAACGGTAAAAACACCATGATGCCTTACGGGCCGAATGTCGTCGTCGCAGATCGGTGGGCGATTAT
>JBLMXH010000153.1:0-6496 GCA_050257685.1 Nitrospirota bacterium | reverse complement strand
CGCCAACACAGTCAGCACCGGCGCGATACCCATCGCAGCGAAACCAAATAAGCTAAGCACTGGCATGAACAAGAGCGTCACGGTAACGCCGAGGAACTTCATCAGCCGACCAGTGAGGAATATCTGCAGCAGCAGCGTCAGCGTATTGACCGACAGATCGAGCTTGGCGAAAAACCCGGTGCGAGCGGCGCGATCAACAAACCCGACCTTGGTCAACTCTGCTTGTTGGAAGTAAGCCCAGGTCGAGGTCAGCGTGTAAAGCAAGATGAAAATAAACAGGCCAAAAAGGTATGGCGAACGGCAGATGCTTGTAATCCCCTCGGTGATACCGCCGCCAATCGGTTTTTCGGCGTCGGCGGACGCAGGTTGATCTTGAGTTCGAAAATCCGTCGGAAAAAAGCGCACACATTGAGCCGCGATCTCGAGCATGGCAGCGCAGATCAATAACAGCACCCCGGTGCTGACTCTGTGAACGAGAGAAGCTGTTATGATTGGGCCGAGAATTCCGCCTAACGACCCACCGACGGCAATGAAACCGAAGAGCCGTTTGCCCTGTTCGGTGGTAAACACGTCCGTCATGAATCCCCAGAAGACGGCCGTCGCAAAAAGATTGAATACGCTCACCCACACGAAGAAACATCCATCAATCCAGGGCTGCTTGCCGGGCGGCACAAACTGCATGAGAACAAAAAACAGGATTAAATTCGCGGCGAAGAAACGATAGGCAATCGGAATGAATCTGCGCCGAGACATCCGCGCGACGATGGCTGAGAACAGTGCATTCGCCAAGATCATCGTCACAAGCACTACCGTGAACATCCACCACAAGTTTTCGGAGAAGTTCGCGCCGATGTTGTCGCGAACTGGGCGGATCACATAATAACCGGCCAGGACGACAAAGAAGAACACGAAACTCAACCAAAGCGCTCGCACTTCATTTGCCTTTACGTCGACAACCCTAAGGAAAAAGCGGTTCATTGTTGGGGAGCGCGCGCGCCCTCACGTGCACTTTTCGGCGCCTCGCCGGAGAGAGAATAGAACGAATTCGTCTTAGGCAGCTTCGCGGGGGGGCGCAAACCCGAGCACGCGAGGTGCGTGCGCTCCCCCGGAGTCATGACTTCTTTTTCCACGCGGCAAGCACTTCTGCTTCGCGTTCAGGTGAAAGCCCGGCTTTTGGATGCGATTGTCGTTCGGGCGGCAGCGATTTAAACCACGCGAGCGTATCGCGCGCCGTGACATCGAGCGGGCGAAACGTAAGACCTTTGCTCAGTGCGCGACTGATGTTCGTTCGCGCAACGGCATCATCTTTCCCTGTCCACACCGGCATGTCAGACCAGGGCTGCACTTTCTGCTCCGTCAAAAACTCTTCATTTACCCAAGTGAACTTCGCGTTCGACTTCAGGGCGCCTTTGATTCCATCGAGCATCCCGCCAATGCCGAAGGGTTTGGCAGGTCCGGTCGCATTATAAATTCCCGTCTCGCGGTTCTCGGCCATGCGAATTGTCCATTCAGCAAGATCACGCGCATCGATGAACTGGACGGGATCACTTGGCTTTCCGGGCGCCAGCACGTCTCCGGCACGGTCGATGCGCACAGGCCAATACGTAAAACGGTCGCTCTCATCCCGTGGGCCGACAATGAGGCCCGGGCGAATGATTAGAGCTTTTCCGGGAAACCATTTCTCGGCTTCGCGTTCTGAGAGCGCCTTTAGCGGGCCGTAGGTTTTGAATCCGGATGCGCGCACCGCTTCAATCGTCTCCTTGTACGGATCTGCCCCTTCGTATTTTTCTGTCGGCGCGTTTTCATCCGGTCCCTGCTTCGGATCTCCGTAAACAGAAATGGTCGAAATGAAAACGTAGCGATCGACGCTCCCCTTGAGCGCTTGAGCAGCGTCGCGCACCCACGCAGGCAGCATGGTTGGATTGTCGATCACCACATCCCATTGCCGATTTTTGAGCGCGTCGAGATTACCGTTGCGGTCGCCAATTAGCTGCTCCACTTCACCAGGCAATTCGCCGGGATGCGTCTTCCCGCGATTGAAAGTCGTCACCTTATGGCCGCGACTCAGCGCATATTTCACCTGATAGGGTCCGGTAAATCCGGTGCCGCCGAGTATCAGAATGCGCATCGCTGTCGGTTTGTTGTCTGCAAACAAAGATGCTGATGTCGCTCGCGACCCAAGCGCCGTCACGGTGGAAATTTTTATAAAACGACGGCGATCCATACAGGCATATAGCCGTTGTGAGGCATCTGCGCCAGAGACCATTGTCGTTTAAGGAACGGGAGCTGAGCGGCTCGGATAAGGAGACTATGGTGGGTGCGCTGGTCGGAGCGAAACAGACGCTCTACAATTTCCACATGACTCGACGCGAAGCTGGAAAAGTGATCGGTGGCACAGCCGCGGCCTTGGTTTTGCCAATAATCTGCCAGGCGAAAGGCGAATCATTAACTATGCTGACGCGCACAATTCCTTCCTCCGGGGAGAAACTACCGGTGATCGGCCTCGGAACATGGCAGGCGTTCGATGTTGATCTCGGTGCAAATATCCGGACACAGCTGGAAGCCGTTCTGTCGCAGTTTGTGAAGCTCGGCGGCCGAGTCATTGATTCCTCGCCGATGTACGGTCGTGCTGAGGAGGTGATCGGCCAGCTCACTTCTGCGCTCGGCATTCGCGACAAGCTGTTCCTCGCAACCAAAGTTTGGACTGAGGGAAAGCAGAGCGGAATTCAGTCAATGGAACGTTCCATGTCGCTTTTGCACACGAATCGAATCGACCTGATGCAAGTCCATAATCTCGTCGACGTAAGCACACAACTTGCAACCCTGCAGGAATGGAAACAGCAGGGCCGCGTTCGCTACACCGGAATCACGCATTACGAGTCTGGGGCTTTGAACGAAATCGAGAAGCTGATGCGCAGTCAGAAGTTCGATTTCGTGCAGATCAATTATTCGGTTATGGAACCTGAAGCCGAGGAACGCGTTTTGCCCTTGGCACAAGAGCGCAATGTCGCCGTGATCGCGAATCGTCCATTTGGATCCGGCGACCTCTTCGGCAAAGTCCGTTCGAAAGCATTGCCGGATTGGACAGCGGAATTTGATTGCCACTCGTGGGCGCAATTCTTCTTGAAATGGATAATCGCAAACCCTGCAATCACGTGTGCCATCCCGGCGACAGATAAACCGCGTCATCTCGAAGACAATATGCACGGCGGAATGGGCCGGTTACCCGATGCAAAATTGCGCCGACGGATGGCTGAATTGATCAAATCGTTCTAGGTCCGCCATGGCCGTCATGCATACAGCGCAAGTCAAATGAAAAATCTTTACTTTTGCTCAAAAAATCGGTTGCGGCTTTGGCCGATATGCCGGATAGAACGCGGCTTGATGCGAAAACTTCTCACCCCCACGCTCGTTATTGTCCTAGGGGCCGCCGTATTCTGCCCCCGTGCCGCAATGGCACTGCGATTCTCGGCGCCGACCGCAACATTCAACTACACCGATTCTTCGGGCAAAAAGCAATCGGTCGAAGTTATAGACAAGTATTATCCGAAGAAGATTGTCCAGCCGATTGCCAAGGAGGATGCCAGCATTGATCCGAAATTGCGCCGGGCCGCCACGATCGCCGAGGAACGTGCACGTGCGCACTCGCTTAAGAAGTGCTGGGCCTTTGTGAAAGAAGCACTCGTTGCTGCTGGCGTGGTGAAGTCCCGCCCACAGACGCTGTTAGCTAAACAGGCTGGCCAAGAGCTCGTGAACAATTACGGATTCAAAAAGCTGCCGGTCTCAAATCCGTATGAAGCGCCTGTCGGATCTGTGTTGGTCTACGGTGCCAAGCGCGCGGCCGGTCACGTGGAGATCAGAACGGAAACGGGCTTCGTCAGCGACTTTCGATCAAAGATCCCCTCGCGCCGACCGTTGCTCGGCGTTTTCGCGAAGAGTTAGACCGGAACCGCCCGCGCCGGATAGTCATCGGCTCGGAGAAGCCAATCCATCTGAATAGTGGAATGCGTTGTGCCCAACGCGTTGCAGACGCGGCCCTGCCGCCTAACTGTTCACATTGTGAGCATTCGCATTGCCATGTGGTCTGGCCCGCGAAATATCTCGACGGCGATGATGCGCGCCTGGGGCAATCGGGATGACACTATCGTTATCGATGAGCCGTTTTACGCATACTACCTCAAAATCACCGGCATAGAACATCCCGGAGCCGACGAAGTGATCTCAACCGGCGAAACCGATTGGCGAAAAATTGTGACGCACCTCACCGGGCCAATCCCGAACAGCAACCGGATTTTGTTTCAGAAGCAAATGACACACCATTTGTTGCCTGAAATTGATCGCCAATGGCTCGGGGCCGTGAGCAATTGTTTTCTAATTCGTGACCCGCGCGAAGTCATCAATTCCTACATCAAAAAGCGAGAAGACCCGGCGCTGGAGGACCTCGGTTTCGTGCAGCAGGAAGAGATCTTCGATTTCGTCCAAACGCATACGAATCGCGTTCCGCCAGTCGTGGATGCGAAGGATGTGCTGGAAAATCCGGAGCGGACGCTTCGAGTGCTATGCGAGGCAGTTGGCGTCGAGTTTAGCAACTCAATGCTTTCATGGCCGCCGGGCCTGCGCGACAGTGACGGCATCTGGGCCAAGTATTGGTATGGCGAAGTAGCAAAAACGACCTGTTTCCACCCGTATCGCCCAAGACACTATGAATTGCCTGAAAAGCTACATGGACTGTACGAGCGTTGCCGCACGTGCTACGAGAAGCTGTACCAGCACAGATTGGTGTGAAACCAGGAAACGACGAGGCGAGGTCAGGAGTCTAGAATTGTTTCCTGTTTTGCTGGGTCCCTGGTTAAGCTTTCTCAATGCTTCAAAAATTCGACGAGCGAAACCGCGATCTGATCGTGAACATCAACGGAGAGTTGATGCATCGTGACAAGGCCGGAATCAGCCCGTTCGATTCCGCAGTCCAAGGCGGAGACGCAGTCTGGGAAGGATTGCGGCTTTATAACGGCCGGATCTTCAAGCTCCACGAACATCTCGATCGTCTCGAGCGTTCAGCTCGCGCGCTTTCGTTCGCTGAAATCCCACCACGCGAAAAAATCATAGACGAAATCAAACGCACCCTCGCTGCAAACAAAATGCGAGACGGCGCGCACATTCGGCTCACGCTCACTCGCGGAGTCAAAATCACCTCCGGCATGGACCCACGACTTAACCAGAGCGGACCGACATTGATCGTGCTCGCTGAACATAAGCCACCGGTCTACGCAAAAACCGGACTGACTTTGATTACGAGCAAGATCCGACGCCCGCCGCCGGATGTACTGGATGCGCGCATTCATCATGCAAACTTGCTGAACTCGATTTTGGCAAAGATCGAAGCGAACAATGCCGACGCTGATGATGCGCTTATGCTCGACACGCGCGGATTCGTTGCCGAGACGAACGCGACGCACGTGTTCATCGTGCGTAATTCCAACGAGTCCCGAGCAGGGGGCGAACTGGCAACCGGCCGCGTTGTGGCGTGCCCAGAAGGGATAACTCGCGCAACGGTCATGGAAATTTGTGCGGCCGAACAAATACGATGCATCGAGGCCGATTTGTCACTTATCGACATCTACGGCGCTGACGAAATGTTTTGCACTGGAACGATGGGCGAATTAGCCGGCGTAATCAGAATTGACAATCGCCAGATCGGCGATGGCAACGTCGGTTCGATGACCAAACGACTGAGCGATCTCTACCTCAAGAGAACCGCGACCGAAGGCGTGCAGGTCGTGGATGTGTAAGGTCTCATTCGTTTTCTTCACAACTGTTGAGCCGGCTGGATAAATCCCAGCAGGATGGCAACAGGAATCGATGTGTAGCCGAGAAAAAGAAGCCAGGCGAAAATTCGGGCGCCTAAAGCGAGACGCGGCGTCAATTTTTTGTCATTAAATCCGAGCGATTGGAAGAAGCTCGAGGAGCCGTGGCTCAAATGAAGCGCGAGCAGAAAAAGACCGAGCACATAGAACGCGGATACATAATAATTTTGGAAGCCATACACCATCATCGAATAGACGTCGTAATGTCCGAGAGGATCAGCCTTGAGCAGACCAAAACGGGGATCGGTGACGCGCACTGTGAAATGCGCGATGTGGTAAACGATAAACGCAAGCACAATCAACCCGCTTATCACCATGTGACGTGAAGCGAATGTTGCTTTCACATATTCGCGCTCGACGTAGGCCTCCGGTCGCGCGCGGCGGTTTTCGATCGCCAGTTGAATCGTCACCCAAATGTGAACGAGGACAGCAGCGAGCAGGAACAACCGGATGATCCACAGCAACGGGCCGAGGTCGCGGAGGTGTTGCGAGTAACCGTTGATCCAATCCGGACCTAGGAAAATCTGCAGATTCCCTAGCAGGTGTCCGATAACGAAAACGATTAAAATGATGCCGGTGACGGCGACGATCATCTTTTTCCCAACAGAGGAACGATAAAAAGCAGCGAAAAT
>JBLMXH010000152.1:0-5605 GCA_050257685.1 Nitrospirota bacterium | reverse complement strand
TTATCAAAAACAAACTGGAAAAGAAGCCGGCTCCACGAGGAGTGATACTTCAGATTATTATAAAACTCCGGCGCCATGGCGCGCAGCTTCGGCAGATTGTTCCACGGAATCGACGGCAAATCGTGGTGCTCGTTGTGATACCCCATGTTCAACGCCACCAGATTGATCGGACCGTAGTAACTAAACGTCTCCTGGTCGAAGTCGTAAGTGTAATGCTCCTGAATCCAGCGGGCGCCCACCGGGTGCAAGCCAATGGAAAACAAAAACGCGAACACTAGATAAAGAAATCCGGCCCAACCGCAGAAATAAACAATCGCTACATCATACGCGATCGCGCATGCAAGATTCATTGAGAACCAGCGGTCCCACATCTTGATCGCCTTGAGCCGAGGCGGCCGCGTGACCTGAAAGAACGGAAACAGCATCAGCCAGATCGCTTTCCGGTACCAGGAGTTGCCCACCAGGCGGGCCTCCCAATGGTTCGCCAGGTCGGCGTCCCATTCGTAATCCCCCTGGTGGGAATGATGCTTCAAATGGTACACACGAAATCCCATTGCGCCCGGCGTGAGATTCGGAAGATCGGCAATGATGGCTACCATCTTGTTCCAGCTCGGGTTCCGGAAAATCAAATTGTGCGTCGCATCGTGAATGATGACGTAGTTGGCGTGATTGCCGAACGCGCCCACGCAGAAGGCGATCAGTAGACTGAGCCACCAATAACTGAAGCCCAGGTGGCCCATGCCCAAAGCAATCGCACTCTGCATTGCCATGATCGAGACCGCGATCAAGGCAGTCCACGGATTGCGCACCATCAACTCACGAACCTCCGGATGCGCCTTGATGATGGCTCGTGCCCGCCCCGGGTGCGGTTGCTCAGATTCAGACTGATAAAACGCGGCCTTCATCGCCCGTCAAAGTATTGCATCGTAGCCGTATCCTCAATCGCGCTTTTCGCAATCTGCAACCGATCACATGGCGATTGTGGCCAAACGGACAGCGGTGGGAGTCGATTTGGTGTAAGGCGACACCCTACGTGGAAATCAGGTCACATCTGACTGGACAGATTCGTACCGATTTCTTAAGAAGAGGTACACATCTCCAATGGTATCTGAGTCAGATGGATCTTTTTTGCTTGGTCGCCTCTTTTGGATGCAAGTAGAGTTAACCGAGCGGTAAAGAAATTACGAGGAATCGAAAAATGAAAAAAACAGCAGGGTTTGTTGTTACGCTAGTTTTGTTAGCATTTGCCTTCGCGCCATCGCGGATGTTGGCCCTGCCTCCTCCGCCGCCCGCGTTTATTCCCACGTTGATTTCGCCAACGGCCGGTCAGGTTCTCTATCCGGGGCAGAAGGTAAGAATTGAATGGAAGACATCGATTCCAACCGGGATCCCGTACCCGACCTGGTGTGAGATCGAGCTTTGGCTGTCGTTGGATGGCGGCAGGACGTACACTATGCGGATTACCCCGTCGATGGATCCGAATACCAGGTTTTTCTACTGGACTGTTCCAAACACGCCTACCAACTCAGCACTCCTGGACATTCGCTTTGGCTGTGAGCCGTCTTATCCCGAGACCTACCACACGCAAACCGGATCGCCATTCGTAATCTCAAGCACGGGCTCACAATCGTACTAGATTTTCGCAAGACATCTGAATCAGGCGGAGCATTTTTCCCCGCTAGGTTCTTCGCCTTTTTCAGATTGAGAGAGTAACCAAGCGGGGGAGAAGTACGAGGAATCCAGAAATGAAAATTCGCGGGATAATAGTAACACTGTTTGCGGTCGCACTGACCTTAGCGCCGCAATTTGTTAGTTCGTCAAGTGCAGCCTCAGGCACGTATTCTGCCCAGCTGATATCACCCACTGCTGGACAGGTCCTTTACCCTGGGCAAAAAATCAGGGTTGAGTGGAAATCAGTGTTGCCGCCGATAAACCTGGCGGGATGCGAGATGGAAGTTTGGCTCTCATTGGATGGCGGCAGGACCTTTCCAATGTGCATCACGCCCATACTGGATCCTAAGGCGCAATTTTTCTATTGGACCGTTCCGAACTTTCCAACCAAGACAGCCGTTCTGGACATTCGGTTCGGGTGTGAAGGATGGTACCCTGAAAACTACGCACCCCAACCGGCGTCGATGTTTACAATTAGCGCGAATACCGCGGAATTGTATTGATGCTGATCGCCAGAGTTTGAGACGACAGTCAAAGCCGTCGACCACTCGCGTGATCTTGCTCTCGTCGTGTAGGCTCTTGCGCGATCTTGCCGTACCGTTTCATTTTTCCTAAACTGCCCGCGTGCCTGGCAAAACGGCGGACCTCCCCAGAGGCCAGTTTAACACGACGCATTGGTCGATGGTGCTCGCTTGTACCGGTGAAGACGATGTAGATCAGGCACGAGACGCGTTAGGCAAGCTGTTCCAAATCTATTGGTATCCCCTTTACGCTTATATCCGTCGTCGCGGATACGGAGAACACGACGCCGAAGATTTGGTCCAGGCGTTCTGCCTTCATCTGCAGGAGAAACACGCGCTGGCGAAGGCGGATCCACAACGCGGCAAGTTCCGGACGTTTCTTCTCACTTCTTTACAAAATTTCTTAGCGAATCAAGAAGCGCGTTCGCGCGCACAAAAACGCGGCGGCGGCCGCGACATGATTTTTCTCGATTCGGAGGAAGCGAGTGAGCGCTATCGCCTTGAGCCAATCGAACGGCTCACACCAGAAGCGATTTTCGACACACGGTGGGCGCACGCAGTCCTTGAAGAAACTCTGGCCGGCTTGCGCGCCGATTTTATTGAGAGAGGCAAAGAACGTCTGTTTGATGGGCTCGCATCGTTTCTGAGCGCAGACGGACCGGTTGACTCATACCAACAGGCAGCCGTGCGGCTTGGGTTACCCTTAAGCGCAATAAGAACGTCCGTGCATCGCCTTCGACAGGATTACAGGGCGAAGCTGCGGGAAGAGATTGCCAGGACTGTCGATACACCTAACAAGGTCGATGACGAACTGCGTCATCTTCGAAAGGTCCTGGCCAGCGCTGGCACCGATCCATGACGCGCTGCGCTAGTTGCAACGCTGAGCTCACGAGTGGAACAATTGCCGGCATTTGTCCGGTCTGCTTAATCGATACCGCGTTACCTGAACACGCATCGCAGGATACTGGAGCGTTCCGATGCGATCTGATCGAAGAGATTGGACGTGGCGGAATGGGCGTAGTCTATCGCGCAGTGCAGCACGGCTCGAAACGCCAGGTGGCGGTGAAAATGATTTTGGCCGAGCAAGCCGCGACGCCCGGAATGCTGGAGAGATTTCACGCCGAAGCAGAGGCGATCGCCAGCCTCGATCATCCAAATATTCTTCCGATCTATGAAACGGGCGAAATCGAAGGAACGCCTTTTTACAGCATGCGCCTGGCAAGCGGAGGAACTTTGCGTGAATGCTTGACCGATTTTCACGCGAACCCGCGACAAGCAGCGAAGTTAATAGCAACGATTGCACGCGCGGTTCATCACGCCCATGAACGCGGGATCCTGCATCGCGACCTTAAACCCGGCAATGTTCTGCTTGATGGCCGTGAGCGCACGCCTTTCGTCTCTGACTTCGGTCTGGCAAAATGGTTAGGTCGCGAGAACCGTTTGACCCTTGCGACGAGTGCGCTCGGCACGCCGCATTATATCGCTCCAGAGCAAGCTGCCGGTGCGTCAACAAAGCTTACGCCAGCTGCCGACGTTTATAGTCTTGGCGCAATTCTTTACGAATTACTCGCGGGACGGCCGCCGTTCGTCGCCGACACGCCTCTGGAAACGTTGCGCCTTTCCATCGATACGCCGGCTCCCGCGCCACGAACGTTAGATGCTTCGATCCCGCGTGATCTCGAATTGATCTGTTTGAAATGCCTCGCTAAAGAACCGGCTGCTCGTTATCACTCCGCCGCTGCTCTCGCTGACGATCTCGATCGATGGCTGGAAGGACGTACAATTCTCGCCCGACCGTCCATGCCAATCGAACGCGCCTGGCGCTGGACAAAACGAAATCCAATCGTCGCCGCACTTTCCGCCGCGCTTCTCGGAATCTTGGTTCTGATGACAATCGGTATATTTGCGTACCAACGCTCAGAAAGGCCCCGCGGAGCAAGGTTGCGACCATCAGACAAGAGCATTGCTGTTCTTCCCTTTGAAAGTCTCGGATCCGATCCGGAGAATGTTTATTTGGCTCAGGGTGTTCAGGAGGAAATTGCGACGCGATTGGGAAAAATTGCTGAACTTAAAGTCATCTCGCGTGACTCTACCCAGCATTTCGCAACCTCGAGAAACAATTTAAGCGCCGTCGCCCAGCAACTGGGCGTCGCCACGATCCTGCGGGGCGATGTGCGTAAAAATGCTGACAGCATCCGCCTGAACGTCCAGTTGATCGATGCGACCACAAATGCGCATCTTTGGGGCGAAATCTACACTGGCAAACTCTCCGACATCTTTCGTGTCGAGACGGAAATCACCAATGCCGTTGCCCGAACGTTACAAGCAAATGTGACCGGGTCGGAAGCCTCCGTTATCGCGAGGCGTCCAACAGAAAATCCAACTGCGCACCGGCTCTATCTAAAAGGACGTTATTTCTGGAACAAGACCACTAATGCGGACATTGCAAAAGCGATCGAGTATTTCAATCAGGCGATCGCTCAAGACCCCGCGTACGCGCCGGCTTATGCCGGGCTCGCCGACGCGTATCTTTTGCTTCCTTTCATTTTGGGAGGTTCTCCGCTGGAGTGTTATCCGAAAGCCAGCGAAGCGGCAAAGAAAGCAGTCGAACTTGACGACTCACTTGCCGAGGCGCACATCGCCTATGCTCAGGCGTTGCAGTTCTATGATTTCGACTATTCGCAAGCCACGAAGGAATTCGAAAGAGGACTGCAACTCGATCCGAATTACGCGAACGGCCGTTGGCGTCACAGCTGGCTACTGGCGGCTTTGGGCCGGTTCGATGAAGCCTTTGCGGAAATGAACCGCGCCATCGAGCTCGATCCGCTTTCGCTAATCATTAACACTGATCTCGGTTACTTTTACACAGTCAACGGGCAGTATGACCGGGCGATTGAGCAACTCCAGCGCACGTTGGAGATGGACCCAAATTTTTATTACGCCCATGGCAATTTGGGAGAAGCGTTCGCGTGTAAAGGAGCGTTTGACGCAGCGATTAGCGAGTATCGAAAGGCTCAGGAGTTAAAGGCCGATCCGTTCATTCTGGTTCTCTTAGCGCATGCTTATGCCGGTACCGGAAACACGGTCGGAGCCAAGAATTTTTTGAACGAACTTCATGACATTGGGAAGCAGAAATACGTGGACGCCTATGGCTTTGCTATCGCTCATTTGGCGATTGGCGAAAAGGATCAGGCAATTCGCTGGTTGGAAAAGAGCTACGAAGATCACGCTGGAGCTGACATCGCTCTTATTCGGTTTGATCCGCTTCTCGCGCCGCTGCGGGGCGATACCCGTTTCGAGAAACTAGCCGACAAAGTTGTCCCGCGCTCACTCTCAGCACCTCTTCCCGCACCCGAAAAGAGCATCGCGGTTCTACCTTTCGTCGATTTGAGCCAGGCGAAAGATCAGGAGTA
>JBLMXH010000151.1:0-3237 GCA_050257685.1 Nitrospirota bacterium | reverse complement strand
GCTCGATAGGAATTCCTACTGTGGTCGCCACCACATCCGCGCTCGCTCCAGGATAATTCGTGCTCACTCGGATGGTCGGCGGCACGATTTCAGGATACTCGGCAACCGGAAGCCTGAGCAGCCAGACCGCGCCCAACAGGATCGTGATGATCGCGATGACATTGGCGAGAATCGGATGCTCGATGAAAAACTTGGACATGGGCACTACGCTTCACGTTTGAGATGTTCGACAGAATGACCTCAACAAATCCGGCAAGCGACCAACAAAACAAAACCGAATACCGACATCCGAAACAATTTCAAAATTGGAAATAGTAAACTCAAAAGGGAGCTCAGGGTTGGGCCGGTTTGAAACATTGCGTCTTTTGATCATTGGATAATGTTTCGAGATTCGAATTTCGAGTTTCGAACTCTAGCCGCCTATCCTGGGACCATTGTCGCGGACGGCATTTTCTCGGCGCTGCGGGTTTACAACACGGCCCGGGATCGCTTGGAGGATGCCCTCGATGATCACCGAGTCGTCGGGTTTAAGCCCGTCTGCGACGGCCAACAGGCTGCCAACCTGAGGTCCGGTCTTGATGCCTCGGCGCTCGACGACGTTCTGGGGGTTGACCACGAGCACGTATTCGCCCTGTTGGTCGAAGCTCACGGCCTCGCCGGGAACGAGCAGAGCGTCTTTCTTCTGCAGCGCCGGCACACGCACCCGCACGAACAAACCCGGCAGTATGGTGCGATCCGGATTGGCAAAGATCCCACGCACCTGTAAGGTTCCTGTGGTTGGCGCGACGCTAATGGAAGCAAAGTCGATGCGCCCCTCATGCGGATATCCTTCCTCGTTCGATAATCCGAAATAAACCGGAATGCTTCGCGATGTGATGCGCGCTGCCGAGGTCTGTCTTCTATGCTCGATCACACGCAGCAGGTCGCGTTCGTTAATCGTGAAATAGGCATAGAGCGGGTCGATCCGCTGGATTTCGGCAAGGGATGTACGCACGCCGGCTGCGCCGACGACATTACCGGGGTCGACGAGATGCCGATCAATCCGTCCATCGAACGGCGCTCTGATCTGTGTGTAACCGAGATTTAACTTGGCGAGTTCGACTTGCGCCTTGGCGCTGAGAAGCGCGGCCGAAACGGAATCTTTCTCGTAGCTCCAGCGATCCACTTGTGTTTGCGGTGCCGCATCCTCTTTGAAAAGGCCCGTGTACCGGGCAAGCTCGGTGTTGGCATGCGCTAACGCTGCTTGCTGTGCGACGACTTGCGCTTCCGCCTGTTGAAGTTGCGCCTTGTACTGATCTTGCTGAATCGTGAACAACAAGTCGCCCCTCTTCACAAGGGCGCCATCGGCAAAATGGATCTTTTCCAGATAACCTTCCACGCGCGCCACCAGGGTGACGGAATCGCTCGCAGCGGTATTTCCGGTGAAGTCCAGGTACTCCGTGACGGTCTGGCTGGCGGGTTTGGCAACCGTAACGTTCGGCGGCGGCGGAGCCGAGCCGCTCGAATTGTCGCGGCACCCGGAAGCAACGCCGACGCTTAGAAGGATCACCAGCAGCACGGCCACTCTGCTGATCAAAGTGGGATCACGCGTTTTCAAGGGAAATCCCTCACCACTCCGGGAGTCCGACCCGAGGCCCGCGATCCTCGGGAGAAGGAAGTCCCGGCGCTTGCGGTTGCAGCAACTCTGGAGTCAGCAGCGTCCCCCAGTTTGTCCGCTCCGCCATTTCGCGCCGCATCTCCTCGGATACAAAGGCGCGGCCGTCGCGAATCTGCCAGCCGCCTCCCAGCGCGCGATAGGTCGTAATCAACCCCAACGCGATGCTTCCCGTCGCGAGTGCAAGGCTGTTCTGTGTCTGATAGAGGTTCTGCTCGGCGGTTAGAACGGTGGTGAAATCCGCGATCCCGTCGCGATATTGGAGCATTGCGATTGTCAAAGCACCTTCCGCCGCGTGGGCACCCTGCTGCAGAAAGTCCGCCTGCTCGCGCGAATGTATAAACGCTGCGATGCCGTCGTCAACCTCCTGCTGCGCCTTGAGGACCGCGTTTTGATAATGGATGAGAAGCTCCTGCAATTTCGCGTCCTGCACGCGCACATTGTTGGTAATTTGTCCGTAGTTGAGAACGTTCCACTGGAACGCTGGACCGAAGCTGTAATGCAAGCTGTTCTTCGAAAAAATGTCCCTCAGACTTTCAGAGCCGATGTCGGTCGACAAAGTGCCGACATTGCCCAGAAGGCTGAACGACGGAAACAGATCAGCTTTAGCGAAACCAATCTGCGCGGATTGCGCGGCCGCCTGGAGTTCCGCCCGTCTTAGATCGGGTCGCCGCCGCAACAAATCTGCGGGAATACCCACCACGATCTGGGCAGGCGCAGTCGGGATAGCCGCAGAGCCAGCGAGCAGATTGTCGAGCGGCTCGGGCGCCATCCCGAGCAACACGCTGAGCGCGTTTTTTGTCTGGTCGAGTTGGATGTTCAACTGCGGAATCGTCGCCTCCGTGGCGTTCAAGACATTTTCTGCCTGATAGACGTCACGCCGGGCAACGGTGCCGTACTGAAATTTCGCCGTGGCAATTTTCAACGCCTTGCGCTGGCGCTCGAGGTTATCCCGGGCGATGAGGATCTGCTTTTCGGTCGTGCGGATTTGCACGTACGCGCTCGCCACGTCGCCGACCAGCGTAACCAGCACGTCATCATAATTGGCAACGGAGGCTAGAAAGGCCGCGTCGGCTGATTCGATGCCGCGACGAAACTTGCCCCAGAGATCTAGCTCCCATGTGGTTTGGGCGCCAAGCTGGTCGGCCCAATATGTGTTTGTGATGATGTTGTATGGCGCCGATAGCGGAATTCGATTGTAACTAAGCGAGGCCCCGACCTGCTGTTGTTGCGGATAGAACTCTCCAATTGCGATGCCCAGCCGCGCCCGCGCTTCCAGGACCCGCACCCCGGCGGTTTGCAGCGTAAGATTCCGCTCATACGCAAGCCGGATCAACCGGGTCAATACGGGATCGTTGAACACCGTCCACCATTCCCGATGGTCCGAGGCAGAGGGGTCCACGGATTTGTGGTGTTGCCCAAGCCATTTATCCGCCACCAGCGCAGGAGGGGTTTTGAAATCTGGACCGAGCAAACATCCTTGGGCGAATAGTGCCAGCGCGACGATCAGCGGCGTTGGCCGATATCGCCGATCAGGAGCACAGCTTCGTCGCCACGACCGGGAGCCAATTTCTGGGGACTTT
>JBLMXH010000150.1:0-5562 GCA_050257685.1 Nitrospirota bacterium | reverse complement strand
GTGTAGAAAAGCCCTTCCGGACGTCTTTCCCAACGGGTTATCGCCAAGCCCAGCAATCCGAGAATGCCTCCAACACCCATGCCAATCAGGGCAAATCGAAAAGCTGATCCGACCCAAAACGAAAGCAGCAACGTAAAGGAGAGAAAGAAAACGGCCGAGAAGCTGGTCATCCAGACGTTCATACTGGCGACCCAGCGTCGCGCTTGCCGGCGAGCAGTGCCGGCGCGGTAGCGCAAAGCCAGCGAAAGCAAGATCACACCGGCCAGGGCGAACAGAACGAAAAACAGCAGCGCAAAAATGATGATGGGCACGACGAGAAATAAGACTAAGAACGAAGAAGAAAAATTAAATACAGGAAGGGATACCGGAACGGTAGAGATTTATCTGGAATTCAGGAAACCAGGAGTTCAAACCGTGGCCGCTTTCTGCGAGTTTACCTTCTGTCTCAAAATCCTTTTCCTGGGTTCGTGGCTTCCAGATTTAATTCAATCGTATTTCCCTCTTCTCCAAGAGCAGGGCGCTACCGGCGTTCGATAAAATTATGTGACTAGGCGCTTCGTTATTTTGGCGGCTATTGGCGTTGCGTTCGCCGGATCACTTTCGGCAGACGAGAACATGAGTGCTGGCTGGGCCGACACGAATGTGCGTGTTGTGCAGGAAAAATTGCATGAGGCCGGTTTGTACTTCGGCGAAATCGACGGCGCATACAGTAGTGAATTGGCTGCTGCCCTAGGGCGTTACCAGATACGTAATGGCCTGCCGATCACCGGTCAGCTCGACGAAGAGACCAGCAAAGCTTTGGGCGCAAAGCCGGCAGTGACGACAACGGCAAACGATCGAACGAACAGTTCCGAAACATGGCGGCGATTGCGCAGCGAACGGCACAGCTCGACGAACACGCGACGGGCCCTATCACCTGGAGAAATCCCACCGCGATCAACGCCCGCGGCTACAGCGGCAATCGCATCAAATAACAGGCAACGCGCATCGGCGACACCTAACGCGCCGGAGACTACTTCTTCCGGTGGCGGGGCGAATGGGGAACGGTTGCGGGATTATGTCGGTGCTTTTGTGCTCGCAGGGCTCGATCCGCATGTCGGCTCCGAGACGGAGTTTTTTGCCGATCGCGTCCAGTATTACGACGAGGGAGTGATTGGTCGCGAACAAATCCGCAAAGATTTACAGCGTTACGCTGCACACTGGCCGGACCGGCGTTTCTGGCTCGACGGCGAGATCAAGGTCGAGCCGCAGAGCGGGAATCGGGTGCGGGTCACGTTTCCACTCCGTTACGATTTGCGCAATGGCGCGAAGCATTCGTCTGGAAAGATCAACAAAATGCTTGTGCTGAAACCAAACGGCGACGATCTCGAAATCGTTGCGGTGAATGAACGCAAAGCCCAGTGAGAGAGAGGAAGTAACGATTCACTGTGCGTCCCGTACGAGCGCGTCAAGATCAAGTGGGCGCGTAAACATGGCGATGGAGCCGTCGGGGTTACGTGGCCATTCGTCTTTCGGACGATCACGATAAAGCTCGAGCCCGTTCTGGTCGGGATCGCGCAAATACAGCGCTTCGCTTACGCCGTGATCGCTCGCGCCGTCCAATGGAATTTTAGCGGCGAGCAACCGGCGCGCCGCGTCGCCGAGTGTCGCTCGATCAGGGTAAAGGATCGCCAGATGAAACAATCCCGTGCTGCCGGCGGGAGGCGGGCAGCCGCCGAGACTTTCCCATGTGTTAAGGCCGATGTGATGATGGTACGCCCCGGCGGAAACAAACGCCGCTTGTGTGCCCCAGAGTTGCATGAGCTCGAACCCGAGCACGCCACAATAGAACGCGAGCGATTTTTCCAGATCTGAAACTTTCAAATGCACATGACCAATCCGGACTCGCGGATCGATCGCGCGGGAACTTCTGTCGGATATCAGCATTTCCGGAGAATTTCCGCCGAGACAGCGGACGCTACAACACAGAAACGCGGCTTGCCTCCTCGGTGCCCGCGCGACATTCTTGCCGAATTCGCGTCATATGTCGTTTCGGCAAACAATCGCCGTCAAGATCTTCGGGTTAGCAATAATTTGCTGCTACTCACCATCGCGCTTGCCTGCTTCCTGCTGTACGAGGTAACGCGCACAACGCAGGACTCCTCGAGCGAATTCAATTCCTGCGCCGGAATATCCTCCCGGGCAGAATTGGAATCGGCGTTTGGCACCTCAGGGGAAAATAAACTGTACGGCGTCTCTGTAAGACGCAGGCGTTTGGCACAAATGCCTCTACACCCGCTAGCTCCGAGATTGATCCTGCGGCGGAGTGGTGACACCTTCGTCGTCGCGATCGGGCTCTGGAGTTTCCGCGTTTGCTTCTTCGGCAGGCTGGTAGTTCTCAACTGCCCGTGCGGTTTCGGTTTTGAGACGAGGCTCTGAGGGTGTTTGCGGCGGGGCCGGTGCGCGCGTCTCGGTTCGCCGCGTCCAAATGCTCGATCGTGTTGATTCCGCTGAGGCGCGCTCTTCCCAAGGGTGCGAATCGGATTGATCGGTTTTGACTGTTTCACGGTCACGTTCCTGCGCGCTCGGCTCTCCCTCGATCAAAGCGTCATCTGGCACGACGATCAGCTCCTTGCCCACGTGTAAATCGGCATCCGCACGTACGTAGCCATGAGTTCGGGGACGCTGCGGATTGAAGATGCTCTCCAGCTTGTTGCGGACGCCCTCACCTACAATAAATCCGACGATTGACCCATCTGTGCCACTGATGAGCATGTCGCCGATGACGCCGAGCAGTCGCCCGCTGCGCGTGACCATTTTATGACCAATGATGTCAGACATTCGCGGGAGGTTATCGAGTTCAGCCAGTTCTTGCATCCGGGAGCCACGCACAGTTAATGCATCAGGACCGATCGAATAAACAGCCGAAGCGGGAATCATCCGTCGTTTGCCGCCCGTACCAACCAGCGTTTCGCCATGCACAACGATAAAACCCGCGACGCGCTCGCCGTCACGTTGGACGATAATCTCCCTGATCTTACCGAGCCGCTCAGCCGCTTCCATATCGATGACAGAGCGCCCGATCAGTTGACTTCCTTTGATCATTTCGATTTCACGTTAGACGCTCAACAGTCGATCGAAGAACGCGCGGTAACGCTGGAGCGCTACTCGCAAATCTTCTGTGGAAACGTTATCGCCACTACCCCACTGCCCTTCGAGTTTCGAACGTTCGTCGGCGAAACTGCTGGCCAGGCGTTTGATAACGTCAGCCACGAGCGCGTCGCCTTGCTCTACTGCGCGACGGGGTTCATCCACAAAAGCAGCCTGGATCTCTGTCCAACGACTACGAAAATTCGTCGCTTCGTTTGCAGGAAATAAAGGCGTTGATTTATCGATGTCGGACGGTTTACCTGTTGTTCCTTTACGTTGTTCCAAATCCCTCACCACTGCTTTGGTGGAACTTGGCCGATCGGTCCGGTTTTTGTCGTCGGTAATCTCCATCACTGGCTGATCAGTCTTGGTTTCCATGTTCATCCCACTTTCTCTGTGTGTGTTGCTGGTTCTGCTGTTTCCAATAATTCTTCAAACAACGAGCGGTAATGGACCATCGCCTGACGGATATCTTCTGTTGTCGTCTTGCCAGCGTTATTGCGCATCGCGATTTCGCGCGCTGCGCGGTAATTGCTCACCACGTCCGGGTGATCCACTGAGATATCTGCCGCCCGCTGCTCGAAATCTCCCACCGGGTAACCACGGGTCTGCATCAGCTCTTTCACCAAAATGTCGGCATCAGCAGCCGCCTGCGACGGCTCGTCAACAAAGCGCGCCTGCGCTTTCTTCCAAGCATCGCCAAAACGCGCCTGCTCCTCCGGCGTGAGCCCGCGAATCTGCAGGCTACGCACGCGCTTCTCACGCGCAGCCAATTCCGCCTCCGCTTTTCGTTCGTCCCCGAACTGGCCGACGGTGCGCTGATACTCAAGCCCGAATTTTTTTTGCAATGCCGCTGAACGCCGACGTTGCAAAAAAAGTAACACTCCCACCGCAATCACCACGATGATGAGGATCAGAAGAAGTATCGCCGTCGTGTTCACCCGTTCTTGCTGGCGTTTTGATTTCCAGCGCCCTTCCTACAAACCATTCGGAACTGGCCGCACGTCTGCGTTCATCCAATTAGCAAATGTGTTGTGATCGAATCGGGAAATCCGCTGAGGACGCGGACACTACAGCCGCATGCCTGCTTTTTTAACTGTCACGGAAAGATAGCGCCGACAAACACGACCAGAAGGAGCAGAAACTACCAAAGCATGCCGACGCGAAACTCCGGGGAGCGCACGCGCCCTCGCGTGCACATTTCGGCGCCCCCGCCGAAACAATCTTAACGAAAGCGAAACACACGTTTTCAAAGTTTGCGATGGCGAGGGCGCCATCACCAGCACGCGAGGGCGCGTGCGCTCCCCAGAATCAATCGGCAGAGATGACGCATGGATTCTCCAGGTCCAGCGGCGGCCCGACTACTTTCATGTTGTGCGCCGCGAACGCTCTCTCGATCTCCTCCTGTGGGGGCAAGGTGCTATGACGTGTCGTCTCGTGGAGAAACTCCTCGAATGCCCCCGCTGGTGAAATCAGGGTGAGCAATGTGCCTGGCTCCTCACCGATATTGGCCCAGCCGTGCGCGATGTTGCGCGGCGCGAACAGGGTGTCGCCAGCCGTCAGGTGAAACTTCTCCCCGCCGATTTCAAAGCATATTCCCCCTTCACGACATAAAACCATTCGTCCTGCTCGAAGTGTACGTGCCGCGGCGGACCGCCTTTGCTTTGATTGCGGTGCTCGAAAATGTAGAGCTGGCCTTGTGTGTCTCGCGACGAGAGTTTGTCCGCCATCGGCAACAAACCCCAGATTGTCGCTCCATTGTTGTTAAATCTATCGGTACCTGCGCGGACGTATGTCCCCCTGTGTTTTTGGCTGATGGCATAGCACGGAACGATTTATCGGATCAGCATTCACGTCCAGACGCGGAATGCTATTTCACGAATCGGTATCTGGCACAAAACGCCCTACAATCATCACGTTCGCCAGTGACGTAGAACGCGATGGACCGAAGTAGCAGTGGCGTGATCGGCGGTCGTGGCAATTAGTTGTCGACGGCGCAAGTGCGTGAGCGCCATATGCACGGCGCTTTTGGAGAGTCCGGTGGCGTCGGCGATTGTGCGCACACTGGCGCTGATCGGTCGCCACCTGTTTCGCGATGCGTGTCCGTAAAGGTGCAGGTAAACCATGAACGCGGCTGGCTTTTGATCGTGCCCGGTCAAATCGCGCATCAGTATGTCCAGCACGTAGTCGTCGATGGGCACGGTGCGTTTGAAACGAGGCACCGCACAAGGATGAACTAAGAAGACAAAAAGAAGAAGTGAATTCGTCAGGTACTATACCGATAAATGGACAGCACTTTCTCATGCGCAAACGCGGTGAATTCTGGACGAGACAAGCTCGAGCAAATTACGTTCGTCGCATCATGATCAAGCAAATCAAATTCGTTAGCATCCCCGTAGCCGACCAAAACCGCGCGCTCGATTTTTACACTGA
>JBLMXH010000149.1:0-8834 GCA_050257685.1 Nitrospirota bacterium | reverse complement strand
GCGTTCCGATCCGACGGGAACAAACTGGCGCGCTGACCGTGCTGTGCTCAACCCGCGGTCAACCTGCGCGTTTGCTGATCGATACCGGCGCGTTTGTCACCATCTTACACGACGGTTTCGTTCGCTCGCTCGGCCTAGCGTTAGAACCGACTCGGATTTCTGCACAATTCGGCCGTGGAGCATCGAAACGGATCAACGCGGCGAAAATCAATGATCTGAGTATCGGTACATTCAAGATGTCGCCGCATAAATTCGGAGTCGCTTCGCTGCCTCGATTCGCATTGCAGCAGGCCGACGCCAGAATCGCCGGCATCCTCGGCATGGACACCCTCTACCTCTGCCACGCCATCATCGATCTCGACGGCATGAACCTGTTTCTGAAGTGAGAACCTTATCATCCGCAGATGACGCAGATTTTCGCAGATTGAATCAGCAAGCCACGAACTCGGGAACCCCCTCCCCGGTTTCCTGTTTTCCTAATTGATGAATCTTAATCTGCGGAAATCTGCGAAATCTGTGGATCGAATCTTCGTGATTTTCGTGGTGGAATCAGGTCTTCCTTAAGAAATCTCAGCTTGACATTTAACCCGCTGGGATGGCAAAAAGCACGCACATCGCGCACGCACACGCACGTAAATGTCCGCCCCAGAAAAGCAGTCCCTAAAGACCCGTATCTTGATCTTGGAAGAGCACCCGCTGCTCCGGCACGGCGTGGCGCATTTTCTGAACTCGCAGCCGGACATGATGGTGTGCGGCGAGACTGATAACATTCGCGATGCGCGCCATAAACTTCAGGAATGCAAGCCCCAGTTGTTGTTTACTGCATTGCGATTAGGTACCGGCGACACACTCGAGTTCCTTAAGGCGCTCAAATCAGAGCGTCCCGGTTTGTTGATCCTGGTTTACTCTGCTTTTGAGGAAACCATTTTCGCAGAGCGCGCGTTCCGTGCCGGCGCAGACGGTTACGTGATGAAAAAAGCGCCAAAGGAAGAGCTGCTCACCGCCATTCGCGAAATCACGAGCGGCAACATCTATGTCAGCCACGATGTAGCGATGCGCGCGTTCAAGAAATCGCTGGAAACACGATCAGAACAACGACAGCAATCCACGCGGCCGTCGATTGGCATTGAAAAATTATCCGATCGCGAGACGCATATCTTTTTTCTGCTGGGCTCAGGCCTGGGCAACACCCAGATCGCGCATTCGCTCAACCTGAGTGTCAAAACCATCGAGAGCCATCGCGAAAACATTAAACACAAGCTCGACCTGAGTTGCAGCCGCGATCTGGTGGCCTGCGCCAAGAGATACGTAGAAGTCACGTTCGTGCCGCCGACAAACGTCATCAGCCGCAGCAAAAAGAAAGTGGTCCGTTTCCCGGCAGCGTGAGAGGATGTTTGAGGTTTGATGTTTGATTTTTATGTAGGCGCGCTGCGCGCCGGATTGGGGAGCGCACTGCCCGCCCGCCGCGTGCGGGCGGCTCGCCGAAACCATTATTTATTCTTTACCACGTCCTTGAATCGTTAGGTCATCAGCTAAGGTTGCAGCGCGCGCTGCCTGCAGGACCCTCCTGAATTCCTGATTTTTAGATTTTAGGTTGTTTTAATCGTGTACATTCTCTCCGATCCGTGTCATCCCTGCCCGCAGTGCTTCACACAGCGATGCAGGCCGGCGTGTGATCCATGGTTCATCTGTGATTAACTCCGCTGGGGACCATGCCCGCAATGCTTCGCGGATAGCGATGGCAGGCGGCGCAACGGAGGCTACACATCCTGAATTCCTGGTCTCCAGATTTTAAATTCTGTTAATCCCGTACACCGTTCGATCGGCGTGATCGATGGTTGCTGTATTGGTTTGAAGCGTGGGTTTTGGAATTTGGAAGTTCGCGCTGTCCGATAGGGAGGTTTACCTAGGTAAAACGAATGCGTGATGCCTAACGAGCTAACCATTTTTGGTGGCAGTTCAGCGCACCCCTAAGAGCGTTTTTCCCGACGAAAACCCCTAATCTGTTCACGCCTGTTCACACAATCCCCTAGGGAGTTCTGATCCAAAAAATAGGGGATAGGTCCCTACCCGAAATCAACAATTTTTCTTTACACGCGTTTAAAGACCCATCACACTCCGCGCCACTTCGAACATTTGTGTTTAATTTTGTTCCCCCCTTTCTCTCGCTAGGCTCGCCGCGGCGAGCCTGGCGTTTTTCCCCCCGGGCACCCACAAGGAGCGGCGGTGTCACGACCGCCGCTTCTGCATCGAATGTTGTAGGGCATCTGTGTCAGATGCCGGTCCGCTCACATCGGCGTTTTACAGCCGTAACGGATGCCCGCCACGGCGGGTAAACTGAGCAACGGCCAGGCTTTCCAACCAAGTCGCCGCGGCGACCGCTCCTTAGTCGAACATCCGTGTCATCTGCGGATCCGTGGTCTGTGAACTTCACCCCGCAAAAATTTAGCTTGCCAAACATTACAGATTTGTAATGATATGCCTGTTCCTCCAAGGAGGTTAGGGCCGCGGTACTTAGTTGCTGCGGCTGCAATGAAGTGGATGAAGTGGATCGGCCGCAGCCTGGTGGAGCGGGCTGCGGCCACTACTTTTAACTCGACCTGCGTAGACCCTGCGCTTCGCGGACTCTGGAATCGCCGCTCAGCTCTCCGCCGTTATCGAGGTTTCGAAATTAACCGGTTCACCGAAAAATTCCAACGGCTTCTTTGAATCCGGCGGTGCGGCAACCACGGATGACACGGATTGCACGAATGTTTTTTCGGATGAGGAAACGTTGGCGCGTTATTCTCAGCAAGTTTTCGAAGCCAAATGCGGTGAGGACACCGCATGCTACAGCTTTTCTGCAGCGTCGATCTCTGATAGACGACTCGGCGGTCGGAGACCGCTGCTACAATGTTCCAGCGAGGCCGTTGCATATCTGGCGCGAAGCGGGCCAGTTCTTTGCCAACGCCTTGAGGATAACGCGTTCCCCCTTGGTTACTCGCGTATCCCCCAACATCCGTGTCATCCGTGCAATCCGTGGTTTAGTGTCGATTCGTGTTCATTCGTGGTTAGAATCCGCCGATGGCTGCGGCTGATGACCGGCGAATGAGCACCCGCGCGACGGGTGTCGTCGGCATTGCCGTTCTTTGCAGTCGCGTGCTCGGCCTCGTGCGCGAGACGGTGTTCGCCGGCCTGTTCGGCGCCGGCAGAAATCTCGACGCGTTTTTGATGGCGTTTCGATTGCCGAATTTATTGCGCGATCTCTTTGCCGAAGGCGCGCTTTCAACAGCGTTCATCACGACGTTCTCGAAAAAGATCGCAGTCGAAGGCGATCAATCGGCGTGGCGTCTGGGGAACAAAGTCGCCACGCTAACAGCGGTGTTCATGAGCGCGATCACGCTGCTGGGCATCGTGTTCGCGCCGCAACTAGTGGAGTTATTGACGTGGGGAAGTTGGTCGCCGGATAAGACCGAGCTCACGATTCTGCTCACGCGGATCATGTGGCCCTTCATGCTGATGGTCTCGCTCGCGGCGCTGGTGATGGGAATGCTGAACGCGAAACATGTGTTCGGGCCGCCGGCAATGGCGTCGAGTTATTTCAACCTCGGCTCAATCCTTGCCGGTGTTGCGATCGGTTACTGGATCGATCCGCATTTCGGCGCGCGCTCGCTCGTGGGTCTGGCGATCGGCACGCTGATCGGCGGCGCGTGGCAGTTGTTAGGCCAATTTCCGTCGCTGTGGAAGGTCGGCTACAGGTTTCGTCCCGATTTTCGTTGGCGCGATGAAGGCGTGCGCACGGTGCTGACCTTGATGGGACCAGCGGTCATTGCCGCGAGCGCGGTGCAGGTGAATGTGCTGATCAACAGCGGGTTTGCAGCGAGTCTCGGGAATGGTCCGGTGAGCTGGCTCAACATTGCGTTTCGCCTGATGCAATTGCCGCTCGGGATTTTCGGTGTCGCCATCGGTACGGTGACATTGCCGCTGGTATCGAAGAGCGCCGCGCTCGGGAACACCGCTGAATTTCGCGCGACGCTCGCGCGCGGGATGCGCCTTGCCTTTTTGTTAACGGTTCCGTCGGCGATAGGACTTGCGATGTTGGCATCGCCGATCATCAGCGTGATTTATCAGCACGGTCGGTTCACGGCCGAGATGACGCGGCAAACTGCGGGGGCGTTGCAATATTATGCAATTGGGCTTGTGGCGTATGCGGCGTTGAAAGTGTTAACGCCTGCGTTCTATGCGATCAACAAGCGCAACACTCCAATGCTGGTGAGTTTTCTGGCGATCGGCGCGAATCTGTTTCTCAACTGGCTGTTCACGTTTCGGCTGGGATGGGGACACCGCGGCCTTGCTCTCTCGACCAGTCTCGTTGCCACGATCAATTTTCTTTTGCTCTACGCATTGATGCGCAGTCATACACGTAGGCTTGAAACGATGCAGATGCTGATCGCCTTGGGAAAAATTTGTGTGGCTGGCGCGTTGCTCGCGTTGATTTGTTGGGCGGCTAATTACCTCTGGCTGGATGCGTGGTCGGACATGCGGTTCTTGCACAAGTTGGCAATCCTGCTCGCGACAATCCTAGTCGCTGGAGCTGGATTTTTCGCCGCCGCATTTCTTCTGCGCATCAGCGAGGTGCAGGACATCATCGATGTTTTCCGGAGGAAAGTCGGCAAGTTGTAGGGAGGTTTATTGAATCGCGCTTTCATTAACACCGGCTTTTAAGCCGGTGATCTTACGAGCACGCATTAAAAGCCGTTTAAACGGCTTCCTCTTACTGGACGCTTTCCGCACCGGCCTGAAGGCCGGTGTTAATGAGAGCCAACTGGCGCTGTAACCCTGCGCTGTCATCAGCGGATCTGAATCGCGCTTTCAGCGCTGATGTTTTCGTATCTTCTCCGAATCTTTCTGAATTCGACGTTGGGTGTTGAGCGTTGAGCGTTCGGCGTTGAAATTATTACCCCAGCGCCTGATCGAGATCCTCTATCAGATCGTCGGCATTTTCGAGGCCGATGGAGACGCGCAGCAAGCCAGCCGGCGAAGTTGTGCCCGAACCTTCAATCGACGCGCGATGTTCAATCAAACTTTCCACGCCGCCAAGGCTCGTCGCGCGGATAAAGATTTTCGTTTTCGCCGCGACTGACATTGCCGCGTCGTACCCGTCTTTCGCCTCAAACGATAGCATCCCACCAAACATGGACATCTGTCCGGCCGCGATCTTGTGGCCCGGGTGTGACTGCAGGCCGGGATAATGCACGCGCGCAACTTTTGGATGTCGCGCGAGGAACTCCGCGACTTTCATCGCGTTTTCCGAATGCGCGCGCATCCGCCACGGCAACGTCCGCATCCCGCGCAGGATCAGCCAGCAATCGAAAGGCGAGGGGACGGCCCCGCCTTCGTACTGAATGCTCCGTATCCGCTGAAAAAATTCATCGTTCTTTTTGGCGACGACTATTCCTCCGAGAACATCACAATGACCGCCAAAATATTTCGTGGTGGAATGCAAAATTAAATCGGCGCCGAGATCGAATGGTCGTTGCAGTACCGGCGCCCATGTGTTGTCGCAAACAAAACTCGCTCCGGCATCGTGCGCGATTTCAGCGAGCGCGGCCAGATTGACAATTTTCAGCAACGGATTGGAAGGCGTTTCGGCCCAAACCAGTTTTGTATTTGGCCGCGCCGCTTTTTCCACTGCGTCGAGATCGCTCATGTCGACGAAATCGACCTGAAGTCCCCAGCGCACAAAAATTTCGCGAATCAATCGGGACGTGCCGTAATACGCGTCGATATGCGCGAGGACGTGATCACCGGGAGATAATGCCTGCAGAATCGACATGGCCGCGCCGGTGCCAGATGCGAAGGCGGCGGCGGCTTCGCCTCCTTCGAGCATGGATATGCCGCGCTCGAGCGTTTTCCGATTCGGATTGTCGTTGCGCGTGTACATGAACCCGCGTGAATACGTGCCTTCGATGTCGCGCTCGAAGGTGGTGGAGAGATAAATGGGCGCTGCCACCGCCCCGGTTGCGGGATCCACTTCGTGTCCTGCATGAACGGCTACAGTTTCGATTTTCATTTGGGCTGCATTGAACCACGAACGGACAGGAATGGACACAAATTAAGATAAACTCGGCGCGTATGTAGTTAACGATCCGACCATCAGTGTTGTGTGAACTGTTCGACTGCTTCTCTATTCGTGTGTCTTCGTGTAGATTCGTGGTTAATATCTTCGATTTCGTAGCATAACTTTCGGAGTTGACGATGCGCTTAGCCCAGCGCAAATAGCAGCTTCCCATGGAGACCCAGAGTTGCGCTGATGCAGCATTGCACACGATTTATGATGACGAAGTCTTCCAGATGGCTTGCGAACAGTTTCGCGTCATAGCCGACTATCTGAACATCGACCAGAACGACCGCGAATGGGCGACGTACCCCAAACGCGCTATCGCGGTGACGCTCCCTGTGCATATGGACGACGGGAGCACGCGAGCTTTCCAGGGATACCGGGTGCAACATCACATCGCGCTCGGGCCGACCAAGGGCGGCACTCGCTTCGCGCCTTCGCTTTCCATGGGTGAAACCGCGGCGCTGGCGATGTGGATGAGTTGGAAATGCGCGCTTGCCCAGTTGCCTTACGGTGGCGCCAAAGGAGGCGTAGCCGTCGATCCCTCTAAATTATCGCGCACGGAACTCGAGGCCGTGTCGCGCCGTTACATGCAGGAGATGATTCCGTTCGTCGGCCCCCACACCGACATCATGGGTCCGGACATGGGGACCAACGAACAAATCATGGCGTGGTTCATGGACACTTATTCCGTCTATATGGGGTACGCCGTGAACGAGATCGTCACCGGTAAACCTGTTGCCATCGGCGGGACCGAAGGACGGCGTGAAGCCACCGGCCGCGGCGTCGTGTATCTCGTGGAGCGCGCGATGAACATGCTGAAGATGGATCCGGAAAAATGCACCGCGATTGTGCAAGGATTCGGCAACGTCGGTTCGGTTGCGGCTCTTTCACTCGCCTACAAAAGCGGCGTCAAAGTCGTCGGGATTAGCGATCACACCGCGGCGATTTACAACCCGAAAGGGATCGACGTCAAAGCCGCCGAGCAACACATGATAAAGAAAGGCAACCTGCGTGCGTTTGCTCAGGATGATCATATGAATCCTAACGAGTTTCTCACGCTGCCGTGCGATATCCTTGTTCCGGCTGCGGTCGACCGCGTGATTACTGGAAAAAATGCCGGTCACCTCAAGTGCCGCATCCTTGCCGAAGGCGCAAACGGTCCGACCACGCCCGATGCCGATCTGGTTCTCGACCAACGCCGGGAGGAAGTGTTCGTGATCCCCGACATTCTTTGTAACGCCGGTGGCGTCATCGTTTCGTACTTTGAATGGGTGCAGGGGCTGCAGGCGTTTTTATGGTCGGAGAGCGAGGTCACTGACAAACTTTTCCGAATCCTCGAGCATTCGTTTGCCCAGGTCATCAGACGCGCGAAGGACCACAAGGTGTCGCATCGGACAGCGGCGATGGCGATCGGCGTTGAACGGGTGATCAAAGCCAAGCGAGTGCGCGGCTTGTTCCCATGAGCTTTGGAGTGCGGCGACATGTCGCCGCTTTAAAGCGCGGACGTGTCCGCGCACTCCAAACTCTCTGCATGGAACTACAATGAAGTTCTCGCACACAGAAGAAAACCGCGACGGTCGACATCTGGATGTTCTTACTGATGAAGAGAATGGACTTCGCATCATTGTGTCGCGTCTTGGGGCGGAACTGATCAGTATGGCGCGGATCAATGAAGCCGGGAACTGGATCGGTTTCCTTTATCGTGACGGCGATCTATCGCTGCCGGATCAGGGCTGGACAAATCACGCGACCGTCATGGGTTATTATCTTCATCGGCTGAAGAATGGCCGCAGCCTTTACCGCGGACACGAGATCAAAGGCGGTAACCACGGATTTCTTCGCACGAAATCATGGCGTCTCATCCAATCTTCAATCGAGGGGAGCGGCGCCTGGCTGAAATATCAAATTACTCCCGATGACTTTTCGCCAATCGAATATCCGCTGAAGGTGAGCGTGGATCTCACGTATCAGATCGACCTTAATGGTCTGGGCGTGCTCTTCGAATTTCGGAACCACGAACCGGAATTGACGGCGCATGTCTCATTTGGATTACATCCAGGCTTCGGCGCCACTTCGTTCGAGAGCTTTCATTTGCAGATGCCGCGCGGTTGTTATCGGCGATATTTTTCGCCGGGTAATTTTCTGTCGGATGAAACGCGCGACATCGAATTTCCCGGCGGCGAAATGCCGTTTTCGAAGAATGAATTGCCGGGTTCGGTCATTCTCGAACTGGTGGCGGTTCCGCGACCGCAATTTTCCTTCGTTGATCCGGAGAGTGGACGCTGGGTGATAATGAATCTTGCCGGTGTTCCTTACATCACCTTGTGGTCGGATGGTGGCCCGTTCTTATGCGTCGAGCCATGCTGGGGTTTGACAGATGCGCACGAGCAACGCCCGTTCGAAAAAAAGCAGGGGATTCAAACCATTCAGCCCGGCGGCAAATTGAGCGCGTCATTCAGTATGATGCCGCAGTTTGCGTCGTGCGATTAGATATTCGGGAGATTGTAGGGCGTCTGTGTCAGACGCCGCAGATCGGCGGTTCACAGAAATGCCCTAGAAATGTACCGATGTCGCTGGACCTCCCAATCAGAGGACAAAAGGAATGATGCATTTGGCGCGCCGTCGATAAGCCGCATACTGCTCAGGGAATTGTTGCAGCATTAGTTGTTCTTCACCGCGAATTTTAATCCAGAAACTTGCAAACATCAGGAGTGTGGCCGCAAAGCCCCCC
>JBLMXH010000148.1:0-4103 GCA_050257685.1 Nitrospirota bacterium | reverse complement strand
AGCGGGCGATCGCGGATGAAAGCTTTCATCTCGTCGTCGAATAACTCCGGATGCTTCACGTAAATGTTTGTTGCCTCGATTGCCATTGGGCTGTCGAGGAAAATTGGAAACGGATTCACCTTGCCGGCGCGAAACATTTTTCCGAGCAGTAAGGTGATTAGTTGTGCGCGGCCTACTGCGAACGTTGGCACAAGGATTTTGCCGCCGGAGTTCACCGCATCTATTACGATTCCCTCGAACTCCGCGACCGTCTCCTCGAGCGAACGGTGATCGCGTCCGCCGTAAGTGGATTCCAGAAAAACGAGGTCGGCGTGCTGGAATGGTTCAAATTCGCGCAATATCGGCGCGCTGCGCGGCCCGAGATCGCCGGAGAAAACGACGCGCTTCGTTTTCTCGCCTTCCTCGACAATCAATTGAATGCTGGCTGATCCCAGCATATGACCTGCATCGTGCCAGATCGCTGTGATTCCAGGCGCTGCCTGAAACTCTTTGTGATAGGGCACTGGTCGCAGTTGAGAGAGAATTTTCTCGGCATCATCCGGTGTATAGAGCGGTTCTTCCGGCGGTTCGCTCGCGCGCAGGCGTTTCCGGTTGTTCCGTTCGACATCGGCCACTTGCAATCGCGCGGAGTCGCGCAGGATCAACCCGGTCAGTTCTAATGTCGCTGGTGTTCCGTAGACCGAACCGGTGTAGCCCATTTTAGCTAGCAGCGGCAGTCGACCCGTGTGATCGAGATGCGCGTGAGTGAGAAGCACCGTGTCGAGTACGCGATTGGGCTCTGTCGGCGGTCGGTTTAGCGCCTCGGATTTCTTGCCGCCTTGAAACTGACCGCAATCGACTAGAATCCGCGCCTGTTGCGTCTGGACGATGTAACACGAACCGGTTACTTCGCCGCCAGCTGCTCCAACGAGGGTAATCGTCATTATGTTATTTGCTATTCATCGATCGGCTCAAACAGGCTTGCTTGTTGGACGATCGTCTTATGAACGGCCTCAACTTTTTTCCGGCTCCAAACGCATCAGTTCGATTCGGTAATTGGCTTTCGGACTTCGGGGCGAAGGACCCGCGACGAGCATCACCCGTTCGGCGGTGATTCCATTTTCGCGCACCCAGCGGGCAATCCATTCGCGCCAGTCATCGGGTTCTTCGGCGAGATCGATGGGATACACGCCATAGGAGAAGGCGAGATTCTGACAAGCAACGCAATCTGCACTCGGTGCGATGATCCACACTGGCGGTTTGAAACGCGAAATGGCTCGCGCAACCATGCCGCCGCGTGTTGGCACGAGTACCAGATCGCATGGAACTGTGTACAGCGCGTGCTCGACGAGGGCTGCCATTCGATCGCGCGCTCGGGTTTTGGGCTGCTGCTGCACCAATTCACGTTGAGCAGCAAAGCTTCTGGGCGGGCGATGTGTTTCTGTAAACGCGGCGATCTTCGCCAGCATCGCCACTGATTCCTCAGGAAATTTTCCTACTGCCGATTCGCCCGAGAGCATGACACAATCGGTGCCATCGAGTATCGCGTTGGCAACGTCAGTCGCTTCAGCCCGCGTCGGCAGACGGCTCGAAACCATCGATTCAAGCATCTGCGTCGCAGTAATAACCGGTTGCCCTGCAAGATTTGTTTTCGCAATAAGTTGTTTCTGAATGGAGGCAATCTCTTCTATCGGCACTTCCACCCCGAGATCGCCGCGCGCTATCATGATGCCATCCGACACGGCTAGAATTTCGTCGAAATGCGCGAGCGCATCGGCTCGTTCGATTTTTGCAATGATGAAAGGCTGTTTGCCCAGTTTTGCCGCAGCCGCACGCACCACGTGTATGTCCGCGGCACGTTCAACGAACGACTGGCTCACCGCATCGACACCATGTTCGAGCGCGAACTCAAGACAGGCGCGATCGTTCTCGGTAAATGCGCTGATTCCCAACTCGACGCCGGGAAGATTTACTCCTTTGCGTGAGCGTAGCTCGCCACCAACGACAACTTTGCACTCCACGTCGTTTCCTGCGATGCGATCAACCACGAGCTGGACGACACCGTCATTCAGAAAAATCCGATCGCCCGGCTTCACTACGCGTGGCAATTCCTTGAAGGTTGTTGAGACGCGCTGCGGGTTTCCAATGATGTCCTCACTCGTTAGGCTGAAATGCGCGCCAGGCAGAAGCTGAATCGGTTCCGGATCGATTTTTCCCAGCCGCAGTTTCGGACCCGGAAGATCCGCCATGATGGCGACGCGCCGGCCGGTTTCGCGCGCTGCCTCACGGATGTGCTGAATAACTTCGGCGTGTTTTGCAGGGGTGCCGTGAGAAAAATTCAACCGCGCGACATCCAGTCCCGCGCGAATCAGCCGCGCCAGCATCTCGGGGGATTCCGAGGCCGGGCCGATCGTGGCGACGATCTTGGTTTTGTTTGCGGGAAGTGTCGCGTTCATGACCAAATCGTTTTGCCACTGGCGCGCAGATCGCTTGCGGTCTGCTTCACATGCTCGGCCATTGCCGTTTCGGCAATCGCGAGATGTGCGCGCGGGTTATCTGTTTGTTGTGATCAACTTCACTTGGCTGCGAAATATGTGGAATCAGCTACTGCATTCCGCACGACCGGCTGATCGGTGACAATCACTGTTGTTCCCGGCTTGATGTCATCGGCGAGCTTTTGCGCAAACTCAGGGTTGAAATGAATTCGCGACGCCAGCTGCTCGGCCTCAACTGGGCGACCTTCACTGGTCACACGCATCCATCGGCGAGCCTCGCGTCCTGGCGCGAGCTGGCTCGGTTTGCCAGTGCTGCCTTCCAGCAACGTAAAGACGTGATTGCCGAGGCTGCCACGACCACTGACTTCAACCGCCCCGCGTCCAATCGGGTTGCCGTTGCGGTAAACGTACAGCGCGTCATCGGCTGAACTGACAACAATCGTGATCGGCCCTTCTGGGCTTCGCTCAGGACGCCAATCGTAATCGTCTTTCCCCAGACGGTGAAGCATCTCCGGTGAGAAATCTTTTGGCGCCAGGAGCAAGCCGGGATTTGAAGCAAAATGCGGGGTCGGTGTTTTGCCGTCACCAACAACTACTGTGCCGCCCTTCTCCGTCGCCTTGAACAGCAATTGTGAGAAATCGTATGGCAGCCGGACGCAACCGTGGCTCGCCGGATAACCGGGCAATGCGCCAGAGTGCATGGCAATGCCGGTCCATGTGAGCCGCTGCATGTAAGGCATGGGCGCGTTGTCATATTTTTTAGAACGGTGCGTCGCTTTCTTCTCGAGAATGCTGAACACTCCGCCCGGCGTGGCATGGCCTTTCGAGCCCGTGCTCACGGTTGACCGGCCGATCAGGATTCCGTTGCGATACACGTGCATCGTCTGCTGGGGAATGCTCACCAGCACGACCACAGGTCCGCTGGGAGAAAGTTGCGGATTCCACCAGTATTCGCCCGGTTTGAGCGTTCCCGTCGGTTTTCCACTGGGTGCGCCTTTCGTATGAAACGACGGTTTATCCATCGCGTGAGAGGCGGTGAGAAGTCCAATCGAAACAGCAATAGTCGTTAGGATTTTCATGAGGTAATGCGGAGGAAAGTTATTACTACACAACGCGTCGCATTCAAGACGCAGCGGTCCGATCGACAGTTGAAAAATTTAATCACGTCTTTCTGCTCGCCGGTCCGGTTTCTTTTAAAAAGACTGTTAAGATCAAGGCCATGAGAATTCCGTAGAGCAGCGGTCTGAAACCAGCCTGGTAGTGTGCCAACGCCAGGCTTGTGTCGCCTTCGGGCATTTCGACAAGCCGCGCTCCGAACACAGGGCTGAGCAATGCGCTGAACGTAAAATTGAGAAAGTTTACCACGCCAGTCGCGCTTCCGCCGAGCTCCGGTGGATTCACTTCCTTTATAACAGTGTACGGCAGCATCGCCGCGCCCGACGCGATGCCCATCAGGATTCCGACCGTGTGACCACGCAGGATCTCGGGATTGCCGAACAATACCCACGTCACAACCGCCAGCAGCATGATCGTGCCACCGAAAATCACCGGTTTCCGGCGACCGATCCGATCCGAAATAAATCCGAGCAGTGGACACCCGATCATCCAGCCGATAGGAATGCTCGCTGC
>JBLMXH010000147.1:0-5158 GCA_050257685.1 Nitrospirota bacterium | reverse complement strand
TACTCAATATCGGTTGCGGGATGCGGTTGACCTACTTGCTAACGCATCGACCGGCTCACTAACGAAAAATTCCGTAGCGTATTTGGTAGCGGCGACCAGATTACCTCTGAGCGGTCGCAGTCAAGAGTCACTTGCTCTGCCAATTGAGCTAACGGTGCAATTTCTTTTCTACGAGGCTAATCGTGTACAATGCGTACTTTCGTGCCGCCAAAATCCGTAGAATGAAATGTATCGTTTTGCCAGCCTGACCAGGTCTAAGAAAGGTCCTTTGTCAGTTGGCGTTGCAAAAAATGTTTGCCAGCGTGGGGTTCGCTTCTGCAAACTGCAGCCTCCGATTCGGACGTTATGCACAGTGGCTTCGTTAGCGCCGAAATTGCCGCGGGCATGCTCGCTTTCAAGAGCCAGATCGAAGCGACCAAGGTGAAACAGCGTCTGAGCACGCTGCATCAGCGGATTCAAATTCGTGTAGAAGCAACCATGTAACGCATATGGCAAAGAAAAAACCTCAGTTAAAACGTCGGAGTGCACGGTCAACCCGTTCTAAAAAAGGGAAACGAAAGAAATCAGCGAAGCCGAAACTGACTCTGAAACAACGCTTGGCGCGTGCAAAGAAACTGGAAGTATTGGACGCAGCGAAACCTGTTTTAAAGGTCTCGCGAGAAAGAGCGCTGCGATCTCAGCCCTCGGCAGCAATTAGTGATTCCGTCGGGCGGTGGGAACAAAACGCGCGCAACCTCACAGCGGATGTGGAAACTGTGCAGCGCCTTTTGGAAACGGCGGCGCAAAAACTGCAAGCTCCGGAGCTCGACCCAAAAGGCGTTGATGGAAAAATTGCTCAACCGCCCCGCCATTCGAACACAGTTGCTGCCATCGAAGCTTTCCAAAGCCGTTCCAATATTTCAGTTGATGGAATAATTGAACCCGCCGGCCCGACGTGGCAGGCACTCCTGCAAGCTGGCAGTCCCGCTGCGGACCCGTCCCATCCATTCCGGAATGATGATTTTCCGCAGACGTACATACAGCAAGTTTCGGTAACCTTGGACGATCCTGATCATTGGCTCACTCTTACCTGGACTGGGCCTAACGCTGACAGTCAGGAGATAGGACCGTTCAGAACGTCGCCTGGTGCAGGACTGAGAGGTCTCAATTGCGATAATGATACCACGAGTCGCCGGTCGGGATCCAAATGTACTCCGAAAGGAACATATCCAGTGCAAGGCTTCGCACGGAGGCTTAACAGCGATTCGCGCGCTACATACGTTACGTGGTTTAAGCAAAGCCGAGGTATCGCGCTTCATTTCTTCCCGAGTGTGCCCCAGTACGCAGCTTCCCACGGCTGTGTACGCATTGAGTCGGTAGACGTGGCGCGGCTCATTCAAGACAACTCACTTGTGGATGACACAGAAGTGGTGGTAAGCGGGACCTGGACAAAGCCACCGAAACAATGGGACTAGACGCCGGCTGCTAAGCTTCGCGAACCGAACCTGCCACTGATTTAATTGCAAGCAGCAACAAGATGTTTCTGTTAGGATGAACGCGCGTTGACGCGCGCGCCAAGGTGATGCCGGTCACCGGCGATCGGCGCTTTTGTGCACCGTTTCTTGTGCTGGCCCGAAGTACCATCAGAACCGTGCAGATCGAACGCCACCCGCCGCAACAACACACTGGCTAGCAAGTGCGATGTAATTCGATAAGGCGAAATTGGATTACAGGGAAAGATTTGCGGACGGTGCGATTTCCTTGTGTTTGCATCGAGGATCGGCAGACTACGCGACGTATGCGGAGGTGCCAGCGATCGAATGTACAAACAGTGAGCGCTTCCTTTTACGGAATGACTCCCGAGATCATGGCGCCGCAAGCGGACTCTGATTCGCAGTGCCAGCTCTGGAACAGCGGGCGAACTCACACATGCACGAGCTGATCCGCGATATCACCTATTGCACCATCGCCGCGTGGTTACTCGGTTTGGGCGCACAATTTGCGCGGCAACCGCTTCTCCTCGCTTACCTCGCTGGAGGGTTCGCGCTCGGTCCGATGGGATTTGGCGTTATCGAGTCGGCAGAATCGATCTCGGCGATCGCAGAATTGGGACTGATTTTCCTGCTTTTCATGATCGGACTGGAAATTGACCTAAAGAAAATCGCCAGTGCCGGCCGTTCCATCACATTAACCGCCCTTGTGCAGATCGTCGGTGGAATTGCGCTCGGCATTATTTTTTTCCGTCTCTGCGGATTCGCTCTCGGAAGCGGAAAATGGGACGCCCTTTATCTGGCCGTCGGCGCCACGCTCAGTAGCACGGTCATTGTAGTCAAAATGCTTTATGACAAGGAGGAGCTCGACACGCTGACCGGCCGCGTGACGCTCGGCGTACTCGTCCTTCAGGATTTGGCGGTAATCCTTTTTCTGGCGATCCAGCCAAATCTCGGAAATCTGGCCCCGGGACTTCTGCTTCTCTCGGTGTTACGCGTCATTGTTCTGGTGACCGTGACATTTGCGGTCAGCCGTTACGTGTTGCCCGCTATCTTTCGTGGTGTGGCGCGCGTGCCGGAACTGATGCAGGTCGGCGCGATCGCATGGTGCTTTCTCATTGGCGAATTCGGTCAACAGTTGCATCTCTCCCGTGAGATGGGCGCACTCGTGGCGGGAGTGGCACTCTCCACCTTCCCGTATGCTCTCGATGTAACCGCGAAGGTAATCAGTCTGCGCGACTTTTTCGTGACCCTTTTTTTCGTCGCGATCGGGATGCAAATTCCGTTGCCGACTGGCAGCCTCGTAGGCTGGGCGCTAGCATTCGCTGCGTTTGTCGTTATCACTCGAGTGGCCACTGTGTTCACGCCGCTTTATCTTATGCGCCAGGGCTTGCGAACGAGCATTGTCCCTGCATTGAACCTTTGCCAGACCAGCGAATTCTCGCTAGTGGTGCTCGCCCTTGGCGCCCAGGCAGCTCACCTTGCCAGTTCGGCTAGCCGCGGCATCGTCGCGCTAGCATTCACTCTGCTTGCGGTTGTTTCGACGTTCGGCATGGCCAAGTCCGATAGCCTGGCGCGATGGCTTATACCGTGGCTGAAAAAGTTTGGTTTCCGTGATCTCGATCACGTGCCCGCTGATGTCCATGCAGCCGGCGCCATCGCCCACAACTACGGCGCTCCCATCGTTTTTATTGGGTTTTTTCGCACCGCCAGTTCTCTACTGGAAGAACTCCAGCGTCGCTATCCTGAATTGGCCGCGGAGGTCGCGGTGGTGGACTTCAGCCCGGTGGCGCGAGACGGCCTTATCAAGCGAGACGTGCCTGTAATCTATGGTGACGTTTCACACCGGGACACTCTTGTCCATGCTGGTGTGGATGAAGCCGAGGTGCTCATCTCCACCGTTCCAGATTCGCTGCTTAAAGGTACAACAAACGCGCGACTGGTTCGTCTCCTGCGCGAATTGAACCCGACTGCAAAAATTATCGCTACTGTCGACGTAATTGCGCAAGCAAGGGAGCTTCTCGACGCAGGCGCTGACTACGTAAATGTTCCGCGCCTGCACCAGGCTGGCGATCTGCTCGAGGCTGTGCGCGCTGCCAGGGATGGGCGACTCGATGAAAAGCGCGCTGCTCTGCGCGAGATCCTCCGCGATCGGCGCGAAGTGCTCGCCTGAACGGAAGTATCGACAGTTTTTTTCTTTCCCTAATTTTCATCCTAGTTTTGCGATCTCGGATCAGCAGGGTAACGCCGGTAGCATGTCGTGCTCAGTTACCGCGCAAACTGGACTTCTTACGCTGCAGCTCGTTTTCGCGCGATCGCCTCAAGAATCCGCTTGCGTAACCGCAGGGACTTTGGCGTCGCTTCCACGTACTCATCGAGTTCGATGTATTCAATGGCGCGCTCCAGCGTCATTCGGAGCGGTGCTTCAAGTTGTATTCCTTTGCCTTCCCCCTGACTGCGCATGTTCGTAAGGTGTTTTTGCTTGCACGGGTTGACTGGCAAATCTTCAGGGCGGGCGTTTTCGCCTACAATCATTCCTTCGTAAATGTCCTCCTGCGGACCGATGAACAGGCGGCCGCGCTCCTGAATGTTGTTCAACGCGTAAGCAGTACTGACCCCGGATTCCATCGACACCATTACGCCGCGTCCGCGTCCGCTTATCTCTCCTTTGAATGGCGCATATTCGTGGAAAAGATGACTCATGAATCCTTCACCGCGAGTCAGGTTCACCAAGTCAGTCTCAAATCCGATCAAGCCGCGTGTGGGAATGATTGCTTCAACCGATACGCGCGAGGCGTGATGATCGATTGTAACAAGTTCCCCTTTGCGATTGGCAATGGACTGTAGAAGTTGTCCGAGGCTTTCATCGGGCAGGTCGACATACAAATTTTCGAGCGGTTCGAGCAGCTCGCCATCCTCAGCTCGATTCAGGATGACTTCGGGTCGAGACACCATGAGTTCGTAACCTTCGCGTCGCATCTGCTCCACCAGAATAGCGATTTGCATTTCTCCTCGCGCACTGATCTCGAATGCGCCTGCCGTTTCGGTGTCGCGTACTTGAAGGGAAACATTGCCTCGCGTTTCGCGAATCAGGCGTTCACGAATGTGCCGTGCAGTCACGAATTTTCCGTCGCGTCCTGCAAACGGCGAATCATTGACGAGTATTTGCATGCGAATTGTTGGCGGATCGATATCGACGAACTGTAGCGGCGGGCGTTCCTCGCTGTCGGTCAATGTTTCTCCGATGTAAACGTCCTCGAAGCCAGTGATGCCTACGATGTCACCGGCGCCTGCCTCCTGTATCTGAACCTGTTCCAATCCGGCATACGTAAAGAGCGCAGTGACTGTAGCTCGTTCGGCGCTGCCGTTCCGATGGATGCAGACGATGGAGTCACCCACGCTAACGCGACCGCTCACGATGCGTCCCAACGCAATGCGCCCAAGATAATCGCTATAGTCCAAGTTCGACACGAGCATCTGGAAAAACGGTTCTGCGGAGATCTTTGGCGGGGGAACGTCCTTCACAATAACGTCAAAGAGCGGTGCCATGTCGTGGTTGTGTTCGTGCAGCTCGCGGACGGCAAATCCGTTCTTTGCGCTGGCGTAGACGATGGGAAAATCGAGTTGCTCGTCAGTAGCTTTGAGCTCGACAAAAAGATCGAAAACCATGTCGACGACCTGATGAGGCC
>JBLMXH010000146.1:0-2866 GCA_050257685.1 Nitrospirota bacterium | reverse complement strand
TGTTGACCGGGAAAGATTGGCAACGCCCGGATTTGCAGAAGCGGTACGTCGGCTATTTTTCAGCCTATCTTGCGCGAAAAATCGCGCTGCTCGAAGCGCGGCGGTGATGCCGTCCGCGAGGAGTTCCGATTGTGTAGTTATGAAAAAATTCTTACTAAGTTGGGTCATCCCAGCGGCCGTTCTGGCCGGAATGGCAGGTTGCGCGCAGATAAAGAAGCCGCCGGTGCAAGCGAGGGCGGTGCCGACTGGTTTGCGGTTCGACCAAATTGGCTCGGTCACGCTGTTTCCCGGCGAGCCATGTACGCCGCAGATCATGTTTAATTTTCGGACCGCAGGATCGACGGTCTGGCTCGGTGCGCCAAAGCACGAAACGAAAATACTTACCGAGGCGGCGAAGAATCACGGGCGAGTCCATATTTCTGGAAAATGGCGACGTGGCGCACAGTCGAACTGCAGCTACGTTGAGGTCACCAGCGCGGAGGTAACCAGATGAAATCAAAGGAAATCCAGGAGATACAAGGAAGCTTCGGCCCGGTTGCGCTTCGCGCCCTGGCGGTGGGCGCGCAATCAATCGGCGCGATTGCAGCAGGCGCCGTTGCATTGAGCGCGGTCGCCATCGGATTCATAGCCATTGGCCGGCTGGTTGTGGGCCGCGCAAAAATCAAGCGACTTGAGATCGGCGAGCTAAGAGTGACCCGGTTGCACGTGACCGACTCAATCGTCACGCCGAATCAGATGCGCCAGTGACGCAGACAATCCTGTCTGCGTCTCCAGCCAGAAACGTCTCCACATCGCCCTGGTACTGCGCCGGAAATGGCTGATGATTCGGGCCGAGTGCAGGCAAGATTGCCTGCGCCACAGCTAATATCTGTAATGCTCTGACTTGAACGGACCTTCGATCGGGACGCCCAGATATTCTGCTTGCTTCTTCGACAGCTTCGTAAGCTTAACGCCGATTTTGTCCAAATGCAGGCGCGCGACTTCTTCGTCGAGTTTTTTCGGCAAAACGTAAACGCCGACCTTATAGGTATCGCGATTCTTCCAGAGATCCAATTGAGCGAGAACCTGGTTGGAAAATGAATTGGACATGACGAAGCTGGGATGACCGGTTGCGCATCCGAGGTTTACGAGTCGACCTTCGGCGAGCAGGAAAATTTCATGCCCGTTCGGGAAGGTATATTTGTCCACCTGCGGTTTAATATTGGTTTTCTTTACGCCTTTCGAGTCATTCAGGGCATCAACTTGAATTTCATTATCGAAATGCCCGATGTTCGCGACGATGGCTTGGTCCTTCATCCGCTGCATATGCTCAAGCGTGATCACGTCGATGTTGCCGCTCGCGGTGATGTAGATATCGCCGCGGCCCAGCGTCTCTTCGATGGTCGTGACTTCGTATCCTTCCATCGCCGCTTGTAACGCATTGATCGGATCGACCTCGGTAATGACAACGCGCGCACCCTGGCCACGTAACGATTGTGCGCAGCCTTTGCCGACGTCGCCGTAGCCGCAAATAACGGCGACCTTCCCTGAAATCATGACGTCGAGTGCCCGATTCAACCCATCGACCAGCGAATGCCGGCAGCCGTAGAGATTATCGAACTTCGATTTGGTGACCGAATCGTTGACGTTGATCGCGGGCACAAGCAGGCGTCCTTCCTCGTGCATCTTGTAAAGGCGATGGACCCCGGTGGTGGTCTCCTCAGATACACCGCGCCAATCCTTCATGATCTCATGCCAGCGATAAGGATTTTCGCGCTGAATTTCCAGCAGCAGATCCTTGATTACCTGCTCTTCTTTGTTTGCCGATTTCGTCTTCGCCCAATCGCTGCCCTCTTCAAGTTCGTAGCCTTTATGAATGAGCAGGGTTGCGTCGCCGCCATCGTCGACCACGAGCTGTGGGCCCTTGCCTTCGGGATGCGAGATCGCGCGGTACGTGCAGCGCCAGTAGTCCTCAAGCGATTCGCCTTTCCATGCGAACACGGCAATACCGCGCTTGGCGATGGCCGCCGCAGCATGATCCTGCGTGGAAAAAATGTTACAGCTTGCCCAGCGGACACTGGCTCCGAGATCGGTAAGTGTCTCGATCAGCACCGCCGTCTGAATGGTCATGTGCAACGATCCTGTGATCAGGACACCAGCCAGCGGTTTCTCCGGCGCATATTTCTCGCGGATCGCCATTAGCCCGGGCATTTCCTTCTCCGCGATAGAAATTTCTTTGCGACCAAAGTCGGCCAATGAGATATCGGCGACTTTGTAATCAGTTTTCTGTTTTTCAGTTGTAACTGTGCTCATAAAGGGTTCAGGTTTCGGGGTTCAGGGTTCAGATGCGCGCGTTCCTCGCGGCTTTTTGCAAATTCGGTTGCTTACAGCTTTGGATAGCCCGTGCAACATCTTAGAAATTTCCTTCGATTCCGCTACGAGGCGGTTAAAATCGGACCTCGTTAGGAAGTCCAGTTTGCGCGAGATGTAAAGCTGGGTCCGCAATTCAGCGCCCGATCCTTTCGCAATGTTTAGGAAGCGGATGAACTCTTTGTCGCTGTTCCGCTCGTAACCTTCGGCAACATTGGATGGAACAGATAATGCGGAACGCTGTACTTGGTCCTGCAGTGTGAAATTGCGACAACTTGCGTAGGTCTTGAATACGTCGACCGCGAGTCGGCAGCTGCGCTGCCAAACTTCGAGATCCTCAAACGATCGAAATGCCATAACAACGATTGCTGAAACCGGAACTCTGAAATCCGAAACCTATTTTGCTGCCTTCTTCAGCTCCTCCGCTTTGTCAGCGTTTTCCCACGTGATATCGGGATCGTCGATTTTGCCGAAGTGTCCGTAGTTTGTCGTTTTGGAGTAAATTGGTCGGAGAAGG
>JBLMXH010000145.1:0-14798 GCA_050257685.1 Nitrospirota bacterium | reverse complement strand
AGCCGTGGATTTCTTTTGGATCGGATGAAGCGTCGCAAGCGCCGGAGTCGCCGTTCACGAAATCGAATCCGCATCCGCGCGCTTACGGGAATTTTGTGCGGGTCCTCGGCAAATATGTGCGCGACGAAAAGGCCCTTTCAATGAGCGACGCGATCCATCGATTGGGTGGGCTACCGGCGACAAATCTGGGGCTCGATCACCGCGGATTTCTCAAGGAGGGAATGTTCGCCGACGTAGTGGTGTTTGATCCGGTGACAATCACAGATCACGCGACTTTTGAAAAACCGCATCAATACGCCACCGGAATGAAACATGTATTCGTGAACGGTGTGCAGGTCATCAAAAACGGCGAGCACACCGGCGCGAAACCGGGTCGGGCGCTTTGGGGTCCGGGTAAAGTGAAGTAGCGCATGCCTCTGGCCCGCCGCGGCGGCCGAGGACGCATGCGCTACTTGGTGCTTCCTCGAAAGAGACACGCAAAGGCGACGTTCACGGCGTTATATTTCTAAATCATCGTCGCCCTCGTCGTCACATCCTCCGGATCAATAAATGCCCGGAAGCGAGGACGAGGAGAAGAACTACGACGAGAACACCATGAATCGGACGAACTCGTTTGGGCATTGAAAACGTGGCCTGTGAAGTGGAAGTTTCCTCTCCAATGGATCCGATCAAAAGCATAAAATTGCGCTGGCTTCAGGGTGCGTTACACGACATCAGCTACGAATTGTCACGTTCGCAGTTTACGAGGTTTGCTCCGCATGCGTGGCAACCGGCGATCAATGCGTACCGGTGCGACACTTGTATCCGAATCTGTGTTGATCTCGCGGGAGTCGATCGTTCGCTGATCAACCTGATCGTCGAGCCGCGCCGCCTGGTGATCCGCGGCACGCGCGAGTTGCCAGAGCCCACCGGCGACGAAGGATGCGCGCAACAGTTACTGGCGATGGAGATCGATTACGGTCCGTTCGAACGAGAGATTACTTTCCCTGTTGATGTCGAAACCAATGAGGCGCATGCCGAGCAGCGTAATGGGTTACTCTGGATTTCGCTGCCAGTAAGAAAGGAATCATGAGCCGAGAGAAACAGGACGCGTTGCAATCGACCATGGATTCCAAGCCTGCAGGCCAGGGTACTATCCCGCTCGGCGTGGATGAAAGCCGCACGCCCCGTATTCCGGAAGAGCTCTCTATTCTGCCGGTGCGCAGTTTCGTGATTTTTCCGGGGACCGTCATCCCGCTGAATGTTCAGCGGGCGGCCTCGCTCAAACTGCTCGATGAGACTTTGCCTCGCACGAAAGTGATCGGGCTACTGACGCAGCGTGATGAGAGGAAAGAAGATCCATCCCCGCACGATTTGTACTCTGTCGGCACGGCAGCGCTGGTCCTCAAACTTGTTAGGCAATCAGAGGACAACGTGTTGGTAATTGTGCAGGGACTACGCCGTTTTTCGCTGCGAAAGATCGTTGGGACCGATCCATTTCTGCGCGCCGAAGTCGATTTACCGAAATCGATCCTGCCGCCGCCGAGCAAGGAATGGGAAGCCACGTTCCGGAATTTGCGTGAGTCAGCGACGCGTTTGTTCGAGCTAACGCCGGATGCGCCGGAACAGGCGCGCATGATGATCATGAACATCGACAATCCCGAGCAGCTCGCCGATTTCCTGGCGCCGAACCTCAATATCGATGTCGCCCAAAAGCAGGCGTTGCTTGAAGAACTCGATGTCGAAAAACGAGTGCAGGCCGTGCAGCAACACATTTCGGCACAGCTGGAGATTGCGCAGATCCAACAGCGGCTGCAAAAAGATGTCGCATCGCAATTTTCTGACGCGCAACGCCGCGCATATCTGCGTTCGCAGCTCAAAGCCATCCAGCATGAACTGGGTGAGACGGAGGGCGGCAGCGAGGAACAGGCGCAACAGCTGCGCGCGCGTCTGCAGGAAGCGAATCCGCCGGAAGAAGTGATGAAACAGGCGGAGCGCGAATTGAAGCGGCTGGATTTCATCCCGCCCGCCAGTCCTGAGTTTTCAGTGATCGTAAGTTACATCGAGATAATCGCCGATCTGCCATGGAACAAGTTTAGCCACGACAATCTGGATCTCGATCAAGCGCAGCAGGTCCTTGATCGCGATCACTACGATTTGGAAAAAGTGAAGAAACGGCTGATCGAATATCTGGCCGTGCGGAAACTCAACCCGCAGGGACACGGCGCGATCCTTTGTTTTCTCGGGCCGCCCGGCGTGGGCAAAACCAGCCTGGGGCAATCAATCGCCGACGCGCTTGGGCGGAAATTTGTGCGGATCAGTCTCGGCGGAATGCGCGATGAAGCGGAGATTCGCGGTCATCGCCGAACTTACATCGGCTCAATGCCCGGACGGATTATCCAGGAATTACGTCGCTGCGGCACGCGCAATCCTGTGTTCATGCTCGACGAGATCGACAAAATCGGTGCGGATTTCCGTGGTGATCCTGCCAGTGCGTTGCTCGAGGTGCTCGACCCCGCTCAAAACCACGCGTTCGTGGACCGTTATCTCGATGTGCCATTTGATCTTTCGCAGATCATTTTCATTGGCACGGCCAATTATATTGATGGTATCCCGGAACCTCTGCGCGACCGGATCGAAGTGATCTCGATTCCCGGTTATACCGAACGTGAGAAGCTTGAGATCGCGAAACGCTACCTTGTTCCGCGTCAGCTGCAGGAGAACGGACTTAAGCCGGACCAATGCGAATTCCAAGAGGACGCGCTCCGCGGCATGATCAACGATTACACGCATGAAGCCGGCGTCCGCGAGTTAGAACGACAGATCGGCGCGATTTGTCGCGGTACCGCGGCACAGGTAGCGCGCGGAAAAACGGAACACGTGACGATTACGCCGGAGATTGTGCAAGAAATGCTCGGCGCTGCGAAATACGTTCGTGAAACGAAGCTCAAAACGAGCAAACCTGGTGTGGTCACCGGGCTCGCTTACACGCCCCAAGGTGGCGAGGTGCTACACATCGAGGCCACTCGTTATGCCGGCAAAGGAAACATTACGCTGACCGGACAGATCGGAAACGTGATGAAGGAATCTGTGCAGGCAGCCTTCAGCCTGGTGCGCAGCCGCGACGGCGCAATCGGCGCTAACGCGGAGGATTTTCGAAAAATGGACGTGCACGTGCATGTCCCCGCCGGTGCGGTGCCAAAGGACGGGCCGTCGGCAGGGATAGCCATGTTCACCGCGCTTGCGTCCCTTTTCAGCAACAGGCCGGTTCGGTCCGATGTTGCAATGACTGGGGAGGTTACATTGCGCGGTCTTGTTCTGCCAATCGGCGGATTGAAAGAAAAAAGTCTGGCTGCGATGCGAGCCGGAATTTCTACAGTCATTATTCCCAAGCTGAACGAAAAAGATCTCGTCGACGTTCCAGACGAAGCGAAACAAAAACTCAAATTCGTTCCCGTGGAAAACGTAGATGAAGTTTTGGCTGTCGCGCTGGAGAAGGACGGCGCTGCTCCGGCGGCTCCGCAAACAAAGCTGCCTGACTCGCGTTAGACTTGCAGATGGCCTAACGAGAAGACAGATCACTGCCTTTTGGCTTACTGCTTTTTCTTTCGCTCCCAGGATTGAAGAATGTAACCACTGCCCGGCGCGGAACTGAAGTCGGTAGGACGTGGCTTTCCGGCCGGAGCGAAACACACTTTGTAACCGTACTGTTGCAGTACGTAGATGCCGAGCATGACTTCTTTCTGGGTCGAAATGGCGTCGATCTCTTTTGGGGTCTTCGTTTCGTCGAGCTTGACCGTACCCTCCTTGCTGGTGGCGTCCTTTGCCGATCCGGGGAAGCGGAACGTGTCTCCCTTAAAAACGATCGTCGTCTGCTTTACCTTGTCCTGGGGCAAAATTTTGCCATCTTCCGTCGCCGAAACAAGGTTCCACGTGCCTTGCAATCTATCCAAGTCCGTCTTTGGCTCCGCCGGCGGCGACTCTTGGCGGTTGCACGCCGCCAGTAACAGACCGAGCGCTGCGACGATCAGCAACTTCGTTTTCATGGTGATTTGAAGAGAGTGAACTTCTGTTTAGGAGAACGCAAGCCTGAAAGCTGCCATTGATCAGCAACTCTATTTTACTTAGGAATCCTGCGGGTCATGCAGTTGTTTGGCGAGTTGGCGTGAACGCCCCACGTTGTGAGGATCTGAAGAGGATCGCCCTCCAGTCTCACACTGCGTTGTTGCGCACTACTTCCACTCCCAGTATTCGGAGTGTGTATTACCCTCGGCGTCTACTGCGTACTCGAATAGCACAGCCACCTTACTAAGGCGCGACAATTTTGATGGCATGCTTTGGAAATAGAGCGCGCCGCGATATGTCGCGGTCCCATCTTTTTTCATTGTGCCAACGCCATGACCGGTCCAAGTGGCTGTTTTGCCGTCCTTAGTTACCATGATGCCTTGACCTTCGCCGTATTGTGTTCCGTCCCGACGGAAAATGGTCCGGTAGGTGCCTGTGTCCTTTACCTTTGTGCCGAGCACCGATCCACTTGCCTGAAAAGATGTTTCCATCTTGGGGTCTCCACCCAGGTTCGGCAACGCGCGTTGCATGGTAATTTTGCCTGACATGTCACCAATCTTCTCACCCAGCATAATGTCTTCCTCCTTGTTGATTCTTCCTCGAGTTACCGAAGGACTTGGCCTTACTTGTCGGTATCGAGGTTGTTAGCCGCTCCTTAGTCCAAATCGTATATCTCAACTAAAGCAACTCCGGTGGTGTTGCTCACACCGCGCACGATCGCGGTGTAGTTTCCCGGTAGCAGGTTTGCAATGATTGCCGACTCGCTTGCCGCGGTCGGGGCATGGCCGCTGTTCTGAATATCGCTGACCTGGTTAGCGGTGATAATCCCGCCGAGTATCGTCATCTGCCAATTGTCGTTGGTAGCAATCAGTGCTCCCGCTCCATTGTGCAATTCCAGTCTCGGATTGGCTAATGCATCATTAATTCCAAACTGGGTGAGCTCAGGACCAATCGCACGAATGATCACCCGCTTTCTGCCATTGCCTTGAACGATAAAGCCGCCAATCATCACATGGTCGGCCGTTTGAACGAAACTGCGGGTGCTGATGTTCGCAAGGCTTGAACTCGCGGCGGGGCTCAAATCGTACACCTCGACCAGAGCAACTCCGGTAGTGTTATTTACGCCGCGCACAATGGCGGTGTAGTTACCCGGTAGCAGGTCTGCAACAATCGCCGACTCGCTTGCTGCAGTCGGGGCGCGGCCGCTGCTTTGAATCGCGCTCACCTGATTGGCGTTGATAATTCCGCCGATGATCGTGGTCTGCCAGTCATCGTTGGTAGCAATCAGTGCTCCCGCTCCGTTGTGCAATTCCAGCCTCGGATTGGCTAACGCATCGTTGATTCCAAATTGCGTGAGCTCAGGACCAATCGCACGGATGATCACCCTCTTTCTTCCAGTGCCTTGAACGATAAAGCCGCCAATCATCACATGCTCGCCGGTTTGAACAAAGCTGCGGGTGCTGATGTTGCCTAGGCTTGCCGGAGCCAATGCCGCGGATGGGCGGACATAGTAGATGTCTTCTTCGCCGTTGAATGTGGCTGCGTATGCAATGTTGGGGCTGGTGTTATCCGAAACGACGGTAATGTAATCGCCAATTTTTTGTTGATTTGGATAACCGATGAATGGGTTAAATGGATTGCTGATGGCGACATTAGATGACCAGGTATTTCCCCCGTCGGTGCTGAAGGAATAAAAGAGCTGCGAAGTGACGTTATCCGCAGCATTACGCGAATCGTACCATACCACATCGATTCGCCCATTAGGCGCGACGGACAGAGTGCCGAACCAGTGCCATTTCGCGTGATTGATTGGATCGTTATTGATCCGGCGCGGCGCGTTGAATGTGCGGCCCCCATCCGTGCTGCGCGTGAACATCACATCGCTGCCGGTCGAAAAGCCGGTGGGCTGCACACTTGCGAGGATGTAAATGTTATTGTTGGTGCTCATGCCTGAGCGATCGACAGCGAGAAAAACCTGGCCCACCAATCCTTCTGGATTTATCGGTTCGCCGGAAACGATCTCGCCGCCAAGATTCACCGCGGTGCTTTGGTCGAACGTCGGAACAACAGCACCGTTCTTTGCATTCGATGACCGAACACACCAGATCTGACCAGTATCCAGGTTAACGCCTCCAATGAAGAGATTACCGTTGGAATCGACATCCAATGTGCCCCACCTGGGAGAATTCGGAATGTTAATCGGATTCATCCAGGTCAATCCACTATTTGTGGACCGGGTGAATTGTCTGCCGCCGAAGTTGTTTCCATCGGTGCTCCAACACTGATATTGGAAGCCGTGTCCGGGGCTATTGGTGTTATCGATCGTGAACCACTGTTTATCGCCGCCGTCCGCCGGTGCTACCATCGTCCATGTTTGACCGCCGGTGATTGACCTCCATAAGTCGACGAAGAAGTTCTGCAGAAGACTGAGATAAAAAAAACGGCCGCCAGTGTCGGAGTTCAGAACGGGATCGCTGCGGAAGACGTTGTTTTGAAGTACGCCGGGAGCAGTCCATCTCGTTCCGCCGTTTGTTGTGTATGCAAAACCTGCTTCCCGGAAGTTCGATGTAACGTTGTCGAATTGTCGCCAGCCGATGCTCATCTTGTTTCGGTCGTTAGGATCGACACAAATGGACGGCTCATTCGCAGCGTCGCCGATTATGTTATTGCCGTTCGCGTCGACGTTAACCTGGTAACTTGTGTACGGACCGAACTGCGAAACTAATGCTGGCGAAATCACCAGGATCGGTGCGGCAATCGCTGGTGGATTGTCGTATTTTTCGAGAGGCCCGGTGGGAAGCGGTTTCCGCGCAACTGTTTGGCTGAAAGCTGCTTGAGCGAGCAGCAGACAAATGCCGGTGAGCAACCTCAGTCGCAACATCCCGGTAATTATACGGAATAACTTTGCGCAGGTTGCAAAAAAAGATGACCGGCGGTCCGCTCCCGTTTGCCCTGCGAAACCGCCGGCCAATCAACCGAAAGATTGTTTGCAGCTTCTTGACCGGCCTGCGTGACCGGACCGAGGCCGGTTAGCCTACGTCGCCGTGCTCTTGCTCGTAATCTCGGATCGCACGCCGCGTTTGCGGCCCCAACACTCCGTCGATCGATCCATGATAGTAACCGGCGCGTGATAGGCGCCGTTGCAACTCGGCGACTCTGGATTGGCTGCTGTTCCCGTACTTTCCGTACTGCATCTCAGCACCGTAACCATTGCCCTGGTATCCATTTCCATTGCCGTAGCCGTAATAGGGATAACCACCATATCCGCCACCGTAATAAGGATCGCCGTATCCGTAATAACCGTAACCATACCCGTACGGGTATCCCCAGCCCCAGTCTGCCCAAGGGCCCCAGCCCCAGCCCCACCACCATGGGAAGCCAAAACTGCCAATGAACACAACGTTGTTATGCGGATAACACCATTTGTTGCCGTTCCACCAACCCCATCGGCCGTTGTGATTTTTCCAATTATTATTCCACTTACCACCGTGCCAGTTGTTGCCATTCCAATTGCTGCGACTGCTCCAGTTACGGCCATTCCAGTTCGTGCCGTTGAAATTGCGACCGTTGAAATTGCGACCGGCGAAATTTCGTCCATTGAAATTGGCACTATTGAAATTGCGGCCGTTCCAATTCGCCCCGTTCCAGCGGGCACCCCCTGGACCCGCCATTCCGCCGCGATAGAACCCACCGGGGGCCATTCCGCCCCGAGTGAAACCGCCGCGTGACGTTCCTCCGAAGCTGCCGCCGCCACGACCGCCGCCGTGACCACCGCGTTGAGCCTCGCTGGTCAATGGCGCAGCAAGCGTTAGAACAAGAAGACAAATTCCAGAAACGAAGAGCTTTGAATTGTACATATCGGAGTAGGGTTGTGTCGGATTAGACACCGCGGATCGTCTAAAGTCGCATTATTTTTTGCGATAACAGAAAAAAGACCGGCAGCTCGCTCTTCTGCGATGCTGCCGGTCGAATGTCTGACTATTGTTCCGACTAAGCTAGCCCCAAACTGTCGAGCAGCGGTCGGCTAATTGTTCCGTCCACAGCCAAGCCATTTCTGCTTTCAAAGGCCGCGATAGCGCCGCGTGTTTGCGGTCCAATGACTCCGTCAACTACGCCGTGGTAGTAACCGAGTCGTCCAAGGCGCCGCTGTACGGCTGCGACGGTCGAACCGGCATAGCCATAGTACGAGTAGCTGTTGGGGTAACCGCTGTAGTACGAGTAATTGTTGTACGGGTAACCGCCATAATATGAGTACGGGTAGCCGTAACGATATCCGGGCGCAAACCATGAAGAAGCGACGTACGGCGCGACTGAAGCGGCGACGTACGGCCAAACGGAAGAACTTTCGTAGCCCCATCCGTTCCCGTAGTAATACGGGCTTCCGGCGTAATAACCGTTCCCATAATAATGCGTGCCGCGGCCATAGTATTTGTTACCATAGTAGCCACTGCGGCTGTAATTACGCGTCCCAGTGTATTGCCGGCCCGCGTACGAGCGGGTGGTATTGAAACGGGTTCCGCTGTAGTTACGGGTATTGCCCATCCGAGGAGCAACGTTTTGATTACTGCGCGCCATTTGTGTCGTGTGCGGAGCTGTTCGGTTTGACTTGGACACCGAAGCTTTCTTCATCGGCTTAGCCATTGCTGGCGAAGCGACCAACGCGCCTGCTGCCAAGCAACTTACGAGAATTAAACCTTTGTTTTTCATACTTTTCCTCCTGTTGTCATTTCCTCTGAGATTCGTGCCTGCACGATATCGCGGATGCGTTGCGAGATGCCGGGACGAGGTGCTCATTAGAAGCAATCACAAAAGCATTACGCACAGAATTGTTGCTCGTCAGCGCGCAACTACTCCCGCTATCATGCCGCGCGAGATGAAATGCGTCGCGATTGTTTTCTTCGCTATCGCCCACTACCAACTGATTTATGGTGCGCAGCCCGAACACAGCACGAGTCCCTCGCGGCAATTTGTGATTTACGGCGCCGACGCGAAGGTGCGCGGCGCGATCTCTGGTCTGGCCGAACAAACAAAAACCCATCTTCTCGGATTGTTGCGGCAGCGCGACGACTGGAACACGCCTGTGGTGATCAACTTGCAACCGCAACAGGCAAATGCTCCAGAAATTCCGCCTGCTGATCTACGATTCAGTCAAACGGGGTTTGGCATCAAGCTGCAACTTGATCTTACCATTTCTAAGAACATCGATGTTTCACTCGTCGAACGAGAACTGCTCCGCGCGATTTTGCTCGAGATGATTTATCGAGAAAAACCGCACATCACTGCAGGCGCAGTGCTGGTTGAGCCGCCCGATTGGTTAATTGACGGTGTGCTCGCTCTTGCGCCCGGGCGCGATCGTGGTCCGCTGATCGACGCGCTCGCGAACAACGAGAAGCCTCTGTCCCTGGAGAAATTTCTTGGCCACCCTCCCGGTTTTGTGGATTCAACCGGTCGCACGCTTTATCGCGCGTATTCTTTTGCGTTTGTGCAAATGCTGCTGGAGCCAAAAAGCGGCGGAACTCAGTTGGCCAAGTACATCGATCATCTGTCCGACTCTTCAAACGATCCGCTGGAGGATCTGAAGGTAGAATTTCCATTGCTCGCAGGGGATACCGAGAGAACCTGGCAGCTGACGTTGAATCGTTTGAAAAGCTTACAGCCATTTCGATTACTCACGTTCGCAGAGAGCCAACGGCGCCTCGATGAACTGTTGACCTTAAAAATCTCCGAATCCAACAAACCGGTGAAGCAGGTGAAGTTGGAAGAACTTGCACAGCACAAACTTTCGGCCAGTGAAAAGATGGCGCTCGATCAGTTGAAACGCGATTTGATGTTCCTTGTTCCCCAAACCAATCCGGTACTGCGACCGATTGGGCGTGAATACCAGGAGATCGTTTCGCTGCTTGCCCGCGGGAAACGCCGGGCCGCACTGAAACGGCTGGCGCGCCTTGATTTCATTCGACAGCAGCTCGCCGCACGCATGACCGAGATCGACGATTACATGAACTGGTTCGAGGCGACACAAATGAGCAGCGGCAGCGGCAACTTCACCGGTTATCTTAAAGCTGTGGATCAATCACAAGTCCCGGCTCCACGGCGGCACGATCCTCTCTCAGTTTATGTCGACGCATTGGAGGATCAGCTCGAAAATTAGCAGCCGCTTAGTGTCATTCTGAGCGAAGCGAAGCTGCAACGCAGCCGCGAAGTTTTTCGCGGTGAGGCCAGGCTTTCAATCTCGGATTAGTTTGGGTCGACTTTGCCCAAGAGAAATAGACTGAGATGTTTGAAAGCCTGGCATCATGCTCTGCACTTGGTTGCAGCGCTTCGCTCAACATGACAGTGTTTGGGACGTTGGCGACAGTTGCTCGTTTTCCGTTGCCGGTTATCTTACAAGGCGCGTTTAAACCGCGCGTTTTTGTTGATGCAAAAAATTGGATTCGCCGAGGCTCTCGAGTCGCTTGTAGCCAACGACCCCCGTTATCACCGGGACGGCTACATCTTTTTGCGGGATGCACTCGATTTTACCACCAAACAACAAAAGAAAATTAAAGGAGTCAGCGTGCGTCATGTAACCGGGCCGGAATTGCTCGACGGCGTTCGGCGGTACGCGCTCAAGGAATTCGGCCCGATGGTAATGACGGTGTTCGATAGCTGGGGCATTCGCTCTTGCGAAGACATTGGGCACATGGTTTTCAATTTGATCGGCGCCGGGGTGTTTGGAAAAACCCAGGAGGATTCGATCGAAGATTTCAAAAATGTTTACCAGTTCGAAGAGGTTTTTGTGAGACCGTTCGCACCGGCAAAACCGGAAAACGCGAGTAAGCCGGCACAACCGCCGGCGCCAAAGCCAGCCACATCGAGCAAGTGAATTCTGGCTTTGCCGCGTCGAATCGTTAAACCGTCGAATTGTTGAATCCAAACGCGAGTGACGTTGTAAGGATTCAACGATTCACGAGTGACTCAGTCTTAAATCTAATGTATCGCATCCCAGTAGCGAGTTTTCTCGCAACGGCTCTATTACTTCCCATGGTTAATTTGAAGGCTGTGCCACCTGAACCGTCGGCCCTGATCGCGTTTCCGCCGAGCACGGCGCAAAAGTGGGTTTTGCCAAACGGACTGACCGTTATCGTGCAGGAAGATCACAGCGCGCCCGTGGCCAGCGTCCAGGCATGGTGCGCAACTGGAAGCATCGACGAAGACCAGCACCTTGGAGCGGGATTGTCCCACATTCTGGAGCACATGCTGTTTAAAGGAACGAAAACGCGCTCTGCCAACCAAATTGCGCAGAGCATCCAGGACGTCGGGGGTTATATCAACGCCTATACTTCGTTCGATCGCACGGTTTTTTGGATCGACGTGCCGAAAGATGGCGTTGGCACCGCGCTGGAAGTGTTGAGCGATGCCATGATGAATTCCAGCCTTCCGCCGGACGAATACAAAAAAGAGCAGGAAGTCATTCGGCGCGAGTTCGCGATGGGCATGGATGATCCCGATCGCATGGCTAGTCTGCTCCTTTTTGGGACAGCATATCAGCGGCATCCCTACCGATTTCCGGTCATCGGTGAGATGGAAGTCTACAACCAGCTGACCCAGGATCAGGTGATGCAGTATTACAAAACGCGATACGTGCCGAACAATCTCACTTTTGTGGTTGTTGGCGATGTGGAGGCGGAAAAGGTACGCCAACAACTGGGCGACTTGTTCAAATCATATCCCGAGAAGTCGCTCAAACCACTGTTCATTCCGTCAGAACCGCCACAACTTGGCCGGCGGGAAGTACACCGCGAATTTTCGACGGAATTGACGCATCTCGCGATGGCCTGGCACATCCCGGAAGTCACCAGTCCCGACGTTCCCGCGCTCGATCTGCTCTCAACTATTCTCGGGGACGGGCGGAGCTCGCGGCTATACCGCCGGGTGCGCGAAGAAGCTGGTCTCGCGTTTAGTATATCGGCGTTCTCGTACACGCCGGGCGATCCTGGTCTGTTTGGTATCGACGCCACTCTGGATCCCAAGAAGCGCGAAGCTGCCGAACATTTGGCGCTGCAAATCCTTGATGAAGTGAAACAGAACGGCGTCACCGCGGACGAGTTGGAAAAAGCGAAGAAGATCACGCTCAGTCAGCATCTCGGTGCGCTGACTACAATGCGCGGTCAGGCTTCGGATATCGGTTCAAACTGGTTGCTCACGCGCGATCTGAATTTTAGCCGCGAGTACCTGGATGCGGTCCAGAAGGTGACGCTCGACGACATCAAACGCGTCGCTAAAACATACTTGAGCGATAACAACCTGACGGTGGTCTCGCTAAATCCAAAAGGCTCTCTCACCGGCAAAGCTGAGCCTGTGAAACCGGTTGCCGCAGGTGAGGTTCAAAAATTCGAGCTGTCAAATGGATTGCGCCTGCTGGTGCGTGAAGATCATCGCTTGCCGCTCGTCGGAATGGGCGCTGTGTTTCGCGGTGGTTTGCTCGCCGAAAAGCCGGCGGATAACGGCGTTACACGATTGATGGCGAAGGTGCTGTTGAAAGGAACCAAGACACGCACTGCCGAGCAGATTGCCAATGAGCTCGAATCCGTGGGCGGTTCCATTTCGAGTGATGCCGGCAACAATTCATTCAGCGTGTCGGTCGATGTCATGAAGCCCGATGTGAAATTGGGCGTAGACCTGCTCTCGGACGTGTTGCTCAATGCCACCTTTCCGGAGAAAGCAGTCGCTCGCGAAAAAGAAATCCAGATCGCCGCGATCCAGCAGGAGGATGAACAATTGACCAGCGTCGCGCGCAACATCATGCGACAGGCACTTTTTCCGCAGCACCCATATGCGTTACGTACCAACGGGTCGGTCGAAGCCGTGCAACACCTGACGCAAAAAGATTTGGCAGATTTTCGTGACCATTACGTAGTCGGGAAGAACGGTGTCATCTATGTCTTTGGCGACGTCAAAGCAGCAGAGGTAAAGCAACTGATCGAGCAAACGCTCGGAAAAATGCAACCCGGCGCGCTTGCTCTGACAGATGCAAAGCCATCCACGCCGTTGAGCAAACCGGAAACTGTCGACAGCCGCAAAGACAAAGCGCAAGGCGTGATCATGGTCGGGTTCCGCGGAGCCAGCCTCTCCAGCCCGGACCGCTACGCACTGGAACTAATCGATGAGGCAAGCAGCGATCTCGGATCGCGTTTCTTCATCCGTATTCGCGAGCAAATGGGTCTGGCCTATTACGTTGGGGCCAGCGAAATGCAGGGGCTGGTACCGGGACTGTTTGCGTTTTATCTGGGAACAGATCCGCAGAAGATGGAAAAGGTGAAGGCCGCGTTCCTCGATGAAATTCACAAGCTCGCTAACGAGGGGCTTACCTCTGTAGAGTTACAGCGCGCGAAAAAGAAATTGATTGGCCAGCAGGAAATCGCCAATCAAAGTAACGACGCTTTCGGTTATCATTGCGCGCTCGACGAGCTTTACGGACTTGGCTTCGATTATTACAAGCAGCTCGAGCACAGCGTAAATGCCGTCACGCTCGACAACATCAAAAACGTGGCCGCGAAATATTTTCGCGATCAACCATACGTTTTAGCAACCGTGCAACCGCCCGCCGCAGCCAAGCCGCCTTCGTCTGTAAACTACGGCGAGCCGGGAGCTACGGCGGGCAAGCCCGGCACCAAGTGATTTGTGACGAGCGATGAGTGACGAGCAAAAGCGTGCTATCTTGAACTTCATCACTCGTCACTTGTCACTCATCACTTCCTCATATGCCTGAAGTCCAAAAAACTGTTCAAACCGGTGAACTGACCCAGCGATTCATCGAATTCGTGATGATGCACGCGCAAAACGCCGCGCTGTTTCTTGGTCAAATTCCAAACCCAAAAACGGGCGAAGCCGAAATCAATCTGGATCTCGCCCGAATGTTCATCGATCAACTTGAGATGGTTCAGGAAAAAACGCGCGGCAACCTGACAAATGAAGAAGCAACGGTCCTGCGCAATGCCCTTTCCAATTTGCAAATGGCGTACGTCGAAGCAGCAGGCGGTGGTGGACCACAGCGCGCTGCACAACCCGAACCGGCTCCGGGCCCTTCACAGCCTGCGGAACAGCAGAGTTCAATCGCTTCCGAACAATCCCCACCTGTTGCGTCATCTGAGCCGGAGGCAGAGTCGCGAAAGAAATTCACTAAAAGCTACGGTCCTTAGGGTAACGCGCGTCTCGCCCGTCTGGTGGTGAACGCGTGCTCGCGAGAACGAACTTCCCGAAGAATCCCTGCGTTATGCGGGCACGGATTGTTCCGTGAGTACGTTCACGACTTGACGAAACCTTCCGCCCCCCTGCATGTCTGCGCGGATCTTGGCTTCGCGTTCTCCGCTTGCGTGCGTCTGGTCTAAACAGAGGCCCCCGAGGAAACGGTTGAACATTCAAACGGGCTCGCAACAATAAGAGCCGTTTGCACAGCAAGATTTCCACATGCCAACAAGAATTCTCATCATGGGCGCGGCGGGACGAGATTTCCACAATTTCAATGTTGTCTTTCGCGATAACCCGGCCTGCCGGGTCGTCGCCTTTACCGCGACGCAGATCCCGGATATCGAGGGGCGCACGTATCCGACCACGCTGGCGGGCCCACTCTATCCCGATGGTATCCCGATTTTTCCCGAAGATGAACTCGTTGACCTGATCGGCAAATTTTCTGTCGACCAGGTCATCTTTGCGTACAGCGATGTCTCGCATGAAACGGTGATGCATCGGGCGTCAGTCGCGCTGGCGGCAGG
>JBLMXH010000144.1:0-32254 GCA_050257685.1 Nitrospirota bacterium | reverse complement strand
GAACTGAAAGCACATGTGGTTTCATGTGCCGGATCTTGTGTAGCTTGATCTCCCAATCTTTCAGCGCCGGATCGGCAAGAAATTGTTCGAATCGTTCATCATCGATCGCCAGAATTTCCGGAACAACGAACGCTGCCGCCTCGCTAATCTTTGTAAGGAGATTTTGAACCTGACCAATGCGGGCGAGGTAATCGTTATTCGTGCTGTCCTCGGCGGCTTGCAACGAGGCGTAGTGATAGACGCGTTCCATCTTCTGCTCGAGCGCCTTCTCAAACTCCAGAAGCCCAGCCAATGTCTGGGCTGATTTGCCCACTCTGCCTTTCCACTGTTCGAGCTTTGGATACTCACGCTGTAGCCAGGCAAAATCCTCCTGCCATTTCTTCACGTCAGCGAAGAGATGTGTGAGGTCCCATTTGTCGGTTTCCGGAACGTCAACGCGACTTGGAATTTCTGAAAACATTCGAAAAAAGATGAATCAGGAAACCAGGAAACCAAGAAAAGAAGTAACTCTTGGTGAAAATGCGTGAATTCGTGGTCTCCAGATTAGTCCAGTAGATTGATTGCTGGATGTCCCGCGATTAATTTGAGCGCGCGCTCAGTGAGTGCTTTGCCAGGTGGAATTTTGTGCCAGGGCGACGCGCCGGATGGATGCGGCAATGGAATCAGGTCAAAACGGTGAGCCCCATGAACGACGCGAAATTTCCGGCCGATTACATCTTCCAGTTTTGCACAATCGATAAATTGAGTGATCGCCAGTCGACCGACGGGAATAATCAGACGCGGCTGCAAAATCCGAATCTCATCATCCATCCACAACGCACAATTGCGGATCTCATCCGGGGCGGGAACACGGTCGCTACCACCGGAATTTTTGCCGGGGAAACAGCGGCAGACCGCAGCGAAATAAATCTTCGATCGAAGAGCGGCTTCGTCCATTTCGCAAAATTGTTCGAACCAACGGAAAAGTGTTTTGCCAGCTGTATGCGCAAACGGTCGTTTCAATGTCGGTTCCCGCGGACCAGGCGCCTGGCCAATGATCATCACATCGCTGACGATCGCACCGCCGGAAACGGGTGTTGATTGCATGCGCGGGCAGCGCCGGCAGCGCAGAAGCGCCCTTACATGCTTATCGAGTTGCTTTTGGCTAGTTGTTGTAATCACGGCCCTGTGGGCCGTTCGCATATGAGTAGACAACTCGCAAGATCGAATGGGACTCAGCCCCAGGACCTCAGCGCTCGAAACCACAACTCGAAGATTTCAGCGCCGAAAAATTGAGAACAGCGAGAAAACCAGGCTGAGCACGATGCTGATAAGGATGCAAGTGACGATGGGGAAATAAAAGGAGGAATGTTGCCGTTCGATGCGAATGTCGCCGGGCAATCGACCCAGCCATTTTGGCGCGAAACCGCTCCACAGCACCAGACCGACCAGCGTAGCGACCACGCCAATGATCACAATGAATTTTCCCAGTTCGCGCATATCTAACCACGCACAAGGACACAAAAGGAGACGCCGTATGCGCCGAAAAATAATTTTGCAGCCTTGCGACCTTCGTGGCCGTTGTGCGAGTAACTATTGCGCGAACTGCGCAGACACACAACGTTCACTCAATGCCAGTACAATTTCGAGATTATTACGAGACACTCGGGGTATCGAAAACGGCGAGTGAGGACGAGATTCGCAGCGCGTTTCGAAAGCTGGCGCGCAAGTATCATCCGGACGTAGCCAAGGACAAAAAGGCCGCCGAAGAAAAATTTAAGGAGATCAACGAGGCTTACGAAGTGCTAAGCGATCCTGAAAAGCGCAAGAAATACGATCAGCTCGGCGCTGATTGGAACCGGCCGGGCGGTTTCCAGCCGCCGCCACAATGGCAAGGGCAGCAGCCGCCGGGCGGCGGATTTTATCAATGGGGCGGGGACGGCGGCGGCGGAGTTGAGTTCGAGTTCGGCGGAACGGGGTTCAGCGATTTCTTCGAAGCCTTCTTTGGTGGCGGCCGCGGTCGTTCCGCCTTTGGCGGATTCGGCGGACGCGCTGCGACAGCCGAACGTGGCGCTGACGTGGAAGCCGACATTATGGTCACGCTCGAAGAAGCTCTCCACGGCTCGACAAGGACCGTGTCGCTGCGACGAGCGGGTTCAGACAAGGTGGAACAGTACCAAGTCAAGATTCCCAGAGGCGTCCGAGAAGGCCAGCGGATCCGGTTGCGTGGTCAGGGCGAAGCCGGCGCGGGTGGAGGAAAAAGTGGCGACCTTTTTCTTCGGGTCAGATTGGCCAAGCATCCGGATTTTTCAGTCGAAGGCAGCGATTTGATCAATGAAGTGCGGATACAGCCAATGCAAGCGGTGCTGGGCGGCGAATTACTGGTGCCTACTCTCGAAGGAAAGGTGCGCTTGAAAATTCCTTCTGGTACACAAGGTGGGCAGCGGTTTCGTCTTCGTGAACGCGGCCTGCCCGGAGTCTCAGGGAAACGCGGTGATCTCTACGTTGTCGTTCAAATCAATATCCCGAAGAAGCTCACTGACCGAGAACGCGAGCTTTGGAGCGAGCTCGCGAAATTGCACGGAGCGTAAGAATTGCCATGTCGAGCGCGACCGCTGCAACGAAATGCGAAGGCATGAGGCCAGGCATTCAAACATCTCTGATTATTGTCTTTTCCGTGACAGCCGGCCGACAAACAATTAGAGATTCCTCGACTTCGCGCGGAATGACAGACCTATGAAAATTTCCCTGGGCTCGGATCACGCCGGTTTTCGGTATAAGGAAAAGGTAAAACAATTACTCGGCTCGCTCGGGCATGAAGTGAAGGACTTCGGCACATTCAGCGAGGAACCGGTCGATTATCCCCTCTTCATTCGTCCTGCTGCGGAAGCAGTGGCGCGCGGCGAATGCGAACGCGGCATTGTCTTTGGCGGTTCAGGTAATGGCGAAGCGATGGTGGCAAACAAAGTACACGGTGTGCGTTGCGCACTTTGTTGGAACGACGAGTCGGCCCGCCTTTCGCGGCAACACAACGACGCGAATGTCCTCTCAATGGGTGAACGTCTGATTCCCGAAGATTTGGCGCTACAGATTGTACGGATTTGGCTTGAGACCGGTTTCGATGGCGGTCGACACGAAAGACGCGTCGCGATGCTAAACGCAATGTGATTTTCATTAACACCTCGTTTTACTGAGGTGATTTGCGATGCGAAGAGCGAACCGCTTTAGCGGTTTCAAACCGAGCGAGAAACTGCTAACGCAGTTGCCATCTTGTGGGCCGCGTTCACACCCCGCTAAAGCAGGGCGTTAATTAACGCCCTGTATTGACGCGGCCGCGTCACGTCAAACGATCGACGCAAACAGCGATTAAAAACACCGCGCTCACAAATGCATTGCTCTGGAAGAATGCCCGATTGATTCCTGCCAGATCGCGCTTTTCCGTCTTGTGCTCATAAACAAGTGCCGCCGCGATTAGCGGTAACGACCAGTAGTAAAGCGCACCAAGCTGCGCGACGAATCCAAAAGCAAAGAGCGCCACAAATGCCAGCAGGTGCAATACCTGCGCCACGTGGAGGCTGCGGGTGATCCCCAGTTTCACGACCAGCGACCGAATTCCTTCACGCCGATCAAAATCATAGTCCTGCGTCGCATAGATCAGATCGAATCCTGAAACCCAGCAGATTACAGCCATTGCAAGGACTATCGGTGCAACATCGACGGTTCCCGTCTGCGCGATCCAGGCGCCGATTGGAGCGATCGCCAGCGCTAATCCGAGGAAAAAGTGTGTCGCACTTGTAAACCGTTTCGTGACCGAATAGAAAAAAATCAACGCGAGCGCAACAGGCGCGAGGACGCAGGTGAGCCGATTGATTGCTGACGCGGTTAAGAGAAAACCGGCAGAACTAAGGGTTAACAAAACGACCGCCGTCAATTTAGATACTAGCAGGTGTCGTGAGGCAGTGCGCGGGTTGCGTTGATCGAGTGACCAGTCTACGAGCCGATTGAAAAGCATGGCTGCCGTGCGCGCAAAAACCATGCAGACGATCACTAGCAAAAGAATTTTAAACGAGGGCCACCCGTTCGCCGCCACGATCAGCGCAGCAAGAGCAAAGGGCAGCGCGAAAATCGTATGAGAGAAACGGATCAGCCGAAGAAATCGGCCAATTGGTCCGTTTCCCAGCTGTTTCATCATCGTGGCTAAGAGCTTTTAATTCCGGGCAGCACCGGCTGCGAGTCTGTAATTGTTGCACCTTCGCGGCAACATGTTTGCAATTGATTGCCGAACCTAATCCGGCTGGCACAGCGACGCTCGGTATCTGCGCACTCGGTCAACAACCACCTTCTCGTTGAACAAACCTACTCTCCCGCGTGGTGCGGTTCGTGTGTTTTCGGTTCGGCCGGTTGCTCAGCCGGCGTTTTGGCAGGCTCGAGCCATTCGGTGTGGAAAATGCCCGGCTTATCAATGCGCTCGTAAGTGTGCGCACCAAAGAAATCGCGTTGCGCTTGCAAAAGATTCGCCGGAAGACGAGCAGAGCGATAACTGTCGTAATACGCCAACGAGGCAGAAAAGGCAGGAACCGGTACGCCGAACTTGATAGCTGTTGAAACGACGAGCCGCCATTTCGGCTGCGTTCTCTTAATAGCTTTGGTAAAATATCGGTCGAGCAACAGATTTTGCAGCGCAGGGTTACGCTTGTACGCCTGAACGATTCGATTGAGAAATTTGGCGCGGATGATACAGCCGCCCCGCCAAATCGTGGCGATGTCGCTCAGATTCAGGTTCCAGTCGTAGGTCGTGCTTCCAGATCGAAGAAGCTCCATCCCCTGTGCGTACGAAATGATCTTGGACGCGTAAAGAGCGTCGCGCACGGCATCGACGAAACGATCGCGATTGCCTCTGAACGTTCGAGCTCTGGGCTGCGGCAAAGTTTCCGACGCCGCAACGCGCTCTTCTTTTCGCGATGAAATCACGCGAGCCTCGACTGCAGCGTCGATTGTGGAAATCACGACGTATTGGTTGATGGCAGCTTGAAGCGTCCAGATACCCGTTCCTTTTTGGCCGGCTTTGTCGAGGATCACGTCAACCAGAGGTTTGCCTGTCTCGGGATCAATTTTTCGAAAAATCTGCGATGTGATTTCGATCAGATAACTTTCGAGCTCGCCTTTATTCCACTCTGCGAAAATATCTGCTAATTGCGCCGGATCCATTCCCAGGATGTCCTTCAGAATGGCGTACGCCTCACAGATTAATTGGATATCACCGTACTCGATACCGTTGTGCACCATCTTTACATAGTGACCGGCGCCATTCGGACCCATGTATCGACAACAGGGTTCTCCATCTACTTGCGCAGCGATCTTCCGGAAAATTGGCGCGATGATGTCCCACGACTCGGGAGAGCCGCCCGGCATGAGCGACGGCCCTTTCAGGGCGCCTTCCTCGCCGCCGGATACGCCCATGCCGACAAAATGAATTCCTTTGCTCTGCAATTCTCGCTCACGCCGCTGTGTGTCGGTGAATAGAGAATTTCCGCCGTCGATGATGACATCGCCTTTCTCCAGCAGCGGCGCCAGTTGTCCGATTACGGAATCGACGGGCGATCCCGCTTTCACCATTATCATGGCTATCCGCGGCTTTTTGAGCGCGCCTACAAATTCCTCCAGCGTTCGAGTAGGCTGAATGTTTTTCCCCTGGGCGCGTTCAGCAGCGAATTTTTCAGTGACCTCTGTGGTACGATTGAACACCGCGACCGAGAAACCCTTGGATTCCATGTTCAGGACGAGATTTTCGCCCATCACCCCGAGGCCAATCAGGCCAATATCACATTGATTCGTGTTCATTTTTATCTCTCCTTTTGTGGCTGTTCAACTTAGAATCAGTCACTGTAACGAGCAGTGTAAACGCATGGCAAATATGGTTTGTGAAATTTCGGTGACAGAGGCGCCGCTGGCGGCGGAAGGAAGTCACGTCGTTGGCGCCGGGGCCGTTATTGATTTCTGCGGTGTTGTCCGGCCAATCGAGAATGGCCGCGAAATTGACGGCATCGATTACGATGCGCATCGTCAAATGGCAGAGCACCAGTTGAAACGAATAGCTGAACAAGCCGCAGATCTGTTTGGGCTCAGACTCGTTATCATTTATCATCGAATTGGCTTTATCGCAGTTGGAGAAGCATCTCTTTTTCTGCGGGTGGTGAGTCCGCACCGCGGCGAAGCGTTCCGAGCCAGTCAATGGATTGTGGAAGAGTTGAAGAGGAAAGTACCGATTTGGAAACGGCCGCGATTTAAGATCAAGAGTCACTGTCCTGCCTCATCCAAACAGGCGGCTACCGTATGAATTGGGCCAACCGACTTACTCTCAGCCGACTGGCGTTGACGGTGCTCTTTGTCATATTGCTTAGTTCATCGTGGCAATACGCGCGCACCGCTGCGCTCATCATTTTTCTGATTGCCGGCCTGACTGATTTCGTCGATGGCGAGATCGCACGGCGTTACGGGGTCATCACGAATTTCGGCAAATTGATGGATCCGCTGGTCGACAAAATTATGGTGGCGGCGGCGTTCATTTCACTCGTCCCACTAAAAGCGGTTCCCGCATGGGCAGCGACGACCGTTGTCGCACGCGATTTTCTTATCACCGGTCTCCGGCTCATGGCCAGCGCCAAGGGCCGAATTCTGCCGGCAGAAAGCCTCGGCAAACAAAAGACATCGTGGCAAATCGTTACGATCATTTTCTTCCTGGCGCTCCTGTCGATTGCAGAACTCCAGTACGCGAACAACACACCCATTTGGTGGCTGCGGGCGTGGGGAGAAGCCGGTCCGGTGTTGGTCTGGATCACCGTTGCCCTGACCATTTACTCGGGGTTTGGCTACGTATGGCGCAATCGCGAGTTGCTAGCGCCGGATCAGTAAAGAGCGACGAACACCATGAGCGGAGTCGGAGCTCGGGTAGAAAACTCGCGCGCGCAGAGTCGTTGAGATCTCGACGGTATTACCGGCGATCGTACTACCCTGGCGCCCCTGCAGGATTTCATCGACTCTGCGCCTTTTCCTGCCTTTGATGGCGGTCGACTCCAGCGCGGAACTGCTGCGATTCCAATGATTTAGTTAATTCCAAGACACGCATAGCAGACGCGTGGCACGAAGCAGTGTTGGTGAAACGATCACGCCACGCGATCCTGGTCTGGTTGTCGATCTCGACGGCATTCAACGCGAACCAACCGGCGAAAGCGGGACCCTTCCAGGATTTTGTGAGGACGCTGCGTAGTACCATCGGTCATCCAAAAGAGACGCCGCGGCCGCACCGAAGTACGCATAAGCATAGAAAAACTCCGACCAGCCATGCGGCAGATAGTCAAGCTCCGAACAAAGCAACCCCGGCCGTGGGTCAATCCGAGGTGCGTTGGGCAAAGGCAAGCTCGATCGCCAGCGATGAAAAAGCCAACCTCCCGTACGGGACTCCTGTCCCTGGTAAACCTGGTTTAGTTACCAGTCCCTTCGCGCCAGAAGCCGGTTACGTCCAAGTCCTCGGTTTCCCGCCCGGAAGTCCGGTAGAAGATCCTTACACAGGTAAAATTTTCCTCACGCCATAAGTATCGGCGCATTATCTGGAATTATAGCCAGCATAAAAAATGACGATGACGGGACCGAGGCACATGAGGGGTCCTCGGCTCGGTCTATGGGGGCACGTTCCGGAATTGCTGCTGCAACGACCCCTGGTCACCGACAAAGCCCGTCACCACCAATTTAGAAACGCAAGATTCCCGGTTTCGGTTTCGAAGTTGTTTTGGCGAATTCGACCCTTAGCGTAGGACCGCGCAGGTATTTGCATACGAAATCAGATTAGGAGGTATACATCCATCACGTCCATCACCCGGTACCGCGACGGAAGAGCGCCATTAATCGCTGCGTTTGGGGACTTTGTGCTTGCCCACCGGGAGCAAATTCTCCAATCGTGGATCGCTTCAGTCGATCAGCATCCGAACATTTCTACTTCGGATAATCTGACCTATACACAACTGCTTGATCATCTCCCCGAGCTCTGCACCGAGCTGGCAGCTCTCCTCAAACAGCCTGATGCCCCGGACATCCAGCGGGAGGCGAAGCAGGATGCAAGGGCGCACGGCTGGAAGCGCTGGCGTCAAGGTTACAAGCTGGAAGAATTAATCCGCGAGATCTGCCTGATTCGTCAGAACTTCAATGAGACCTGGGTCAAAGCCTTCGCCGCTGTAGATGAACACTTCGATTTGGATGTCCAGAATGCTGCGCGCCGCGTTGTAGAAAGGTTTTTCGACAACGTCATTATCGAAGCAACGGTCCAATTCGTTGAAGAACGCCAAGAAGCCTCACATCAAGTGCACGGCGAACGGAAGCCCACGGCGACTAGCGATCCAGAATTTGTTCAGCGCATCACGCATCTGCTCCGTGAGCCGTTAGGTCCTCTATTGCTTGGATTGGAAGTCTTGCTGCGCGAGGAAAATCTGTCTCCGCGAGGCGTTGAAATGATTGAAGTACTCCGCCGCGGGGTAAAAAAAGAAGCCCAGGCGATCGAGGACTTACTCAAATCGACAGAATTGTTCCAAAAGAGTGCGGCCCAAGACAGTTGAGCATTCGCGTCAGCTACGATCCGGTCGTTAGCTATCGTCGCCGAACGGCCGAGGGAGTTTGCGTTACTTTCGGCTGGAACAACGAGCGAAAGAAATCTTCGACTCGCAGGTTTGAGTCTGTTTTTTTCACACTTTGGCGCTGGCTTCGGTGTTTTGTCCGGGGCTGCCTCGTGGTTGTGGGTGTGGGTGTGCTTGTTGATGCCGCGATGGCAAATACCGGTGGTAGAGTCACGTCTGGTGTTGGATTCGGGGAGTGGGTAACTTCCGGCGTTGACGTTGGGACCTCAGCGGCCATCGGTATGGACACGGTTGAGCTTTCCCTATCGACAGGCCAATCGTCGCGGCTTGGCTGCTTTGTCAGAATTTGTGCAGCTCCAAAACCAATTGCGCCGGCCAGCGAAATCATCGCAACTCCAATTGCCGACCATGCGACGCGCCGAACTCATCTGTAGTTAGCGTCTCCATGTCTAACATCAATCTCGCTGCGTATCAGTGTCAGCCGTTCGGCTGCCATTATAAGTTCATTTGGAGGGATCGTGGGATCAGATTGCATATGTGAGAAATAATCCTGACAATCCCGAAGCTCGCTTTCTGAAAAGAGGTAAAGCTTGCTGGGCTTGGTACGCTCGACCACCTTCCAAAAATTCGGTCGATCAGCCGTGAGCTGCTCGTTTTGAAAGTGGGTATTCATTAGTTACAAATCGCTCGTGCGAGGTTCTGACATTTTTCAGAGTCATTGTGCGAACGAGTCGTGCCTTTAGCGCAAGGTACATCCCGACTACAAAAAACGGCTGAGTCCAGGCCGACGTGAGTTTCACCTCAGGGCTGACAATGGGCGCCCCGTTAAAAGCGGGTCGGCGTGCCAGCGCGTCAGTCAGAACCAACGCGCAGATCAATACCGCCCGCCTGGCTTGTTCACCTCTTTTGGCAACATGAAGAACAACGAGCGGGCAAGGGCAATCGAACCCGCATTTCGGTCTCAACCCTCTGATACCCCGTTAGGAAACTCCCGACGCTTGGGATTAGGTAACGCAGCGGTTTAATGCCCATCACGTAGCTTCGCTGCGATGGCGTCGAGCTTGGCGTCTATGCTTAAGTTCCGCTCGTTCCTCAGCCGTGGGTATTGGATTATCGGCGATGTTCACATTCACACCAGCGGGGTGATTCATCCATGTACTTGCGCTGCTTACCACGTCTTTGAGTCTCGCGGACACGTAGACGACTTCATCGCCCTCGCGTTCTGCCAGGCTAACACTGGCTTTTCGAGTGGCTGTCGATAATCCCACACGTGTGGCTTCGATCTCCTTACCCGTCCCCCATTCGACACGCGGAATTACAGCAACGCGTTACCTGGCGATCACGGGCGCGGCGCTGGTGTAGGGCGCGGCCTCGGCGTCGGTGAACATCTGCTCGTGCAAGGCGTCGGTGTGGGTGTCGCTGTGGGGGTTGCTGTAGGGCTAGGCGTTGACCCTTGCACTTCAAACGAGCCAATGTCGATACGACCATTCACAACTCGATCAAAGCCCGGACCGCGCTGATCGTACAAAGGGGGTGGCGTGAAGTTCGGATCACCGGTATCAATCGCAGGGCTGCCGGGTAGCAATTCGTGGGTCAAGGTAGCGCCGCCATTGTCCTGTAATGGCCCAAGCATTGGATCGGTGTTAATTTGGTCGCCTGGACCGCTCAAGTAACCACCACCGTTATCGTTGCTCAGATTGTACCCTAGTGAAATAACCGTGCCCATTGCATTCACAATGTTATCACCTGCGCTGCCAGTCTTTAAGATCGTGTTTGCAAGGTTAACAGTGGCCTCGGAACCTGTCCCGCCAATATTGAAGATGCCACCGCCAAACGCTCCGGCCGAATTGCCGCTAAAGGTGCTGATAGTGGTCGCGAGTATAGCACTTCCAGAAGATTGGCCATCGTTATAGATAGCACCACCATACGTTTGGGCGGAGTTGTCGCTGACTGTGCTATTTTCAATCGTCAAAGTAACCGTACCAGCTTCTCCATAATTAAAGATCGCACCGGCAAAGCCCGCTGAGTTGGCAACGAGCGTACTGCTGATGATTCCTATTATAGCATGACCCGAGTCACTGCCGTTGTTAAAGACGGCGCCGCCCTGCGCGGCCGAGTTCCCGCTGAGCGTGCTGTCGGTAATTTCCAGCATAGCGATTCCGCCGATCCCATAATTGTAAATGCCGCCTCCGAGGCCGTCCTGCGTTGAGTTGCCGCTGATCGTGCAATTGTCGAGTGTTACCGCTGCATGGTCATTGTAGATGCCGCCTCCGCTATCCCCACTGGCATCGCCATTTGCGATCGTGACACCCGAGATACTCGCAGCCGTTCCCGGAGTGATATGGAACACGCGACTCTGGGCATTGCCGTCTATAGCCAGGTTGGCAGCTCCGGGTCCAGAAATCGTGACGCTTTTGTCCACGACTAGCTCGCCGGTAGTTAGCCCGATCGTGCCGGTGACAGCGAACTGAATTGTGTCCCCGTTATTCGCAATGGCTAATGCATTGCGCAATGACCCGGGGCCACTGTCGTTGGTATTTGTGACTGTGATAATGTCCGCAGGCGCAGAGATCGCGACTGTACACAACAGCACCACAACACCCGCTAGGCGGTTAACGCCGCACACGATTTTTCTTTTCATTCAGATTTGCTGGTTGCAAACCATTCTCTTGTGAAGCGATGATGTGAACTGCTGAAAACACCCGAACCATCGTACCAGAGCCAGCCCCCCGCTGCTTCGATTCCCTTTGCATCCCGTTTCGCCTATCCGAAAAGACTTAAAAGAACAAGGTCGAATATCGGCGGAATCAGTGGCGTGTTATGACTTCGAAACACTGCTGTTATGACTAACGCCGTGATTTCGGGCTCTATTTACCTATGAAATGAGCGGGCAACGGGAATCGAACCCGCATGGCCAGCTTGGAAGGCTGGAACTTTACCATTAAGCTATGCCCGCATCGGAGAGTGAACAAATCAACACTGCCAACTGAGCACTGACTAGTCAAAGCGATTGCTACGCCGCAGTCCCGGGTCACGACCGCGGGTACTAATCTTCGAACGCGTTCGCGACGAGAGTCGCATTGTGACCGCCAAACCCAAAGGAATTATTGAGTGCAACGCGCACGTTTTTTTCGCGTGCAACATTAGCTGTGTAATCGAGATCGCATTCATCGCCCGGATTATCCAAGTTAATGGTAGGCGGAATTACGGAGTCGCGAATGGCCAGTGCGCAAGCGGCCATCTCTATTCCGCCGGCGCCACCTAACAAATGGCCGGTCATGGATTTTGTTGCACTGATCGAAACGTTGTACGCATCTTCGCCAAAAATTTGCTTAATGGCGCGGGTCTCGCAAAGATCGCCGATATCGGTGGAAGTCGCGTGCGCGTTGATGTAATCCACCTGCGCAGGTGATATTCGGGCATGGTCCAGCGCCATTTTCATGGCACGCGCGGCGCCTTCGCCATCCGGAGGCGGCGCGGTCATGTGATAGGCATCGGCGGATACGCCGTATCCGGTGATTTCACAGTAAATCTTTGCCCCGCGCGCCCTGGCATGTTCCAGGTCCTCCACCACGACGACTCCTGAGCCTTCGCTCATCACAAAACCATCGCGGTCGCGGTCAAATGGTCGCGAGGCACGCTCGGGCTCATCATTGCGAGTGCTGAGCGCCTTCATGGCTGAAAATCCAGCGACTCCAATCTCGACGATGGACGCCTCGGCACCTCCAGCGAGGAAAATATCGGCGTCCCCGGATTTGATGATTCGCCAGGACTCTCCAATGGCATTGTTCGACGTGGCGCACGCGGTAACAATGCAGAGATTCGGACCGCGCAAATTGAATTCCATCGAAATGACGCCGCCAGCCATGTTGCTGATCAACATCGGGATCGTGAAAGGTGAGTTTCGCCCCGGCCCCCTCGTTAACAGGATGCGCAACTGGTCCTGTAGCGTCTTCAAACCGCCGATGCCGGTGCTAACGATTACGCCGAAACGGTCGCGTTCTTTCAGGTTGTCTACATCGATTCCGCTATCGGCGACCGCCATTTTCGCTGCAGCCATTGCAAGATGCGTAAACCTGTCGGTCCGCCGCACGTCCTTAGGGTTTTTAAAAAACGGCTTGGGATCAAAATCGCGGACTTGGCCGCCGATTTTGCAATCGTATCCGGTAGTATCAAAGGCGTCGATCGTTCTAATCCCACTGATGCCATTCTTCAGATTCGACCAAAACGTCTCAAGGCTGTTGCCAACAGGCGTGACAACACCCATACCAGTGATGACTACTCTGCGATCATTCATAATGATGAGTAACAGTTCAAAAGTGACACGTGAGAGCAGTGACCGACAATTAATCTGTCAGTGGTGACTGGTCACTCGTCACTGATGACTTTTAGCTGGTTCCCATGCCGACGTTTTGCACCGTCTGGAAGAGTTTTCCTTCCGTCCTGATTGAAGGCGCGATGATGATTTCAGTCTGCTGGAACTCAGGAAGATTGCGTGCTCCTACATTCCCCATGCAAGTGGTGATTGCGCCAACGAGATTTTGGCTGCCGTCGTCGACTTCGGCCGGACCGAAGAGAATCTGCTTCAATGAACCGGTCGCGCCCACCTTGATGCGCGTGCCACGAGGAAGATTGGCGTGCGGAGTCGCCATGCCCCAATGATAGCCGCGTCCAGGCGCTTCCTGTGCCTTGGCGAATGCGCTGCCCACCATGACCGCGTCTGCGCCGCAAGCGAGCGCCTTGCAAACATCGCCGCCTTTGTTCATCCCACCGTCGGTGATGATCGGCACATAGCGCGATGTTTTTTTGAAGTAAGCGTCACGCGCTGCCGCGCAATCGACCGTGGCAGTGACCTGCGGAACGCCGAGTCCAAGCACACCGCGCGAAGTGCAAGCAGCTCCGGGCCCCACACCAACCAGGACCGCAGCGGGCCCGCATTCCATTATCTCGAGAGTCACATCATACCCCACCGTGTTTCCGACGATGACTGGAATGCGCATCTCGCGGCAAAATTTTTCAAGGTCGAGCGACTTGTACTCCGACGAAATGTGGCGGACGGTCGACACCGTGCTCTGCACCACGAAAACGTCTGCACCAGCTTCCTGGGCTATTCTGCCAAATTCCGCTGCGCGCTGAGGAATGGAACTCACCGCTGCCACAACCCCAGCGTCCTTGATCTGGCGTACACGCGCTGCAATTAAATCCTGTTGGATCGGTTCCTGGTAAATTCGCTGCAAGAGCGCAGTGATCTCCGATTTACTCGCTTCGACGATTTTTTGCAGCACCTCCTGCGGGTTTTTGTAGCGTGTTTGTACCCCTTCCAAATTGAGAACCGCAAGGCCGCCGAGCTTGTTCATCGCAATCGCAAAGCCGACGTCGACCACCCCATCCATCGCGCTGGCGAGGATTGGAATTTTCAATTGAAGCGGTTCTGCTGCTTTGCGCGGCAAACGAAACGTGATATCCACTTCGTTCGGGTTAATCGTCACGCGCCCCGGCACAAGCGCGATCTCGTCGAAACCATAAGTCACGCGCGCTTTGCGGTTTCGGCCTATCCACATTCCCATGTTAAATGTTCTCCATCCTGAATCGTTCGTTTAAACTTCCGCAGTGTGGGCACCGGGGGAGCAGCGCATCCGTACGATCCTCAAATTCGAACGCGCAAATCACACAACGCAACCGGTGCTGAAGAGACCGTCGCTCTCGCCGCCGGCGGTTCCATTCTCCCATTATCCAGAATAGAAACACCGCCGCAAGAAAAAGCAGCAGATAAATCGTGACAAGAGTAGCAAGACTGACGCGAATCACGGTGTGACGGGGGCGGCAGGTGCTTGCTGCGGGCGAGCGACGTCGCTACCCCATTGAACTGTAGCCATGCCCCAAACCAGAGCGGCCTCGGGTCTGTTCTCGATTTGGCTTTTTCGTGGGAAACGGCTGCGGACGACTTGCAACCGCGCTTGTTCATCCAGCGCTGGGTCACCTGACGACTTAATTGCAAAGCAGTATCGAATTTCACCTAGCTCGTTTACCGCCACGCGAAACCGAAGCGCTTCCGGTGTGTCTTCGTTGGACGCTGCGAAGTCCGATTTTGGAAGGATCGGAGCACCAAATTGATCGAGTTCCTTGGAAAACGAAATGTATGTGCTGGTGCTCCCCTTCGCGGAAGCAGCTTTCCAGGCGTCGGAATGTACCGCACCTGGCGGACGGGAACTCGGAATCCCAAGATTCGGCTTCAAACGTGGAAGTTCTTTCAAAATCGGTCCCACCGTAGAATAGGAGGGGAGATGCTCAGTCTTTGGCAGCGCGCCTAGTCTTGCACCGGGTGCAGGATGAGTTGTGAAAGCGACCGCAGGATCTTCTGCATCAATCCATCGAAGCAGCGTGCGGCCTTCTTCGGAGTCCGGAGCTATAAACGTGATGCGGGCCGGCGGCGGCAGAAGCGCTACGGGAGTGGGGTAAACAATTTGGAACACATAAAAGCACAACGCATGACCCACCAGCGACAACACAAGGAAAGCCGCGAGCATCGTCCTTCGTCGCCGGTGGGAATCCCAACCAAAGAGCAGTGGTTCGGCTGTAATCCCAGAAGCAACGTTATTCATCGTGGTGGAGTTGCAGCGAGAGCAACCGATCTGATGCCGTGTTCGAGTGCAGCATTCGTCACTTCAGCGACTGTTTCGTAGGAAGCGGAACGGTCACCCTTGATGATAATAGTTTGGTCCTTACGCTTCGCCGTATCTAGTAACGCCCCAAGTTGTTCCATGGTCACTCGCTGGTCCTGAAAATAAATCGCAGGAACTGCTCCGCCTGTAATACTGATGATTTGTTGGTTGTTCTGCGGGCCCAGCGTGAAACGCGAGAACGGCATCGAAATCGAGATGCCTTGTTGCAGAATGAAATTCGAACTCAGCAACAAAAAAAAAGCCAACAGGAAAGCAAGATCGACAAGCCCGATGAGCAAAAGCCACCCGAAGTTATAGTTTGTTGTTCGGCTGAGTTTCACACTTAAGGTCTTCCGGCTTTAACGACCCAACCAGATGAGTCGTTGGCGCTTAAAGGTCCTGCCGTGCGTCGATCTCACGCAGAGGCTCATCAGGTTGTTGGAAACTGATGATGCCGCTAATTGGACCGCTTTCCGTCAACATGTGGACAATCTCAATGCCTGCGCGCTCCATGTCATGCATCATGGTATTTACGCGAGAGGAGAGATAGCTATAAGCGACAAATGTCGGTGTTGCTACAACAAGCCCAGCGGCAGTAGTGAGCAAACTCTTGTAAACGCCACCGGAAAGTTCCGTCACCGTAGCGTAACCACCGCTTGAGGCGATTGTTCCGAATGCGTCGATCATCCCGGCGACGGTTCCAAGCAGTCCCAGCAATGGGGTTAGGAAAGCAATGGTAGCAAGTACAGGAAGGAACCGTTCCAGCTTTGGTACTTCCAGTTGCGCGGCTTCCTGCACAATATCACGTAGTTCCGCTCGCGGCGCATCGTGCCGGATAATTGCAGCATGAATCACTCTCGCCACCGGCCCGGGCGTGCCAGCCGACTCGTGCAAAGCCTCCGCGAAATTACGACGCCGTATTAAATTCGATAACCCCTTCAAGAACTCGCCCACGTGGATGGTCGCGCGATGAAAATAAAAAAGGCGCTCCGCAAAAACAGCAATTGAGATGATGCTGCAGGCCAGAATTGGCCACATCAATAATCCGCCTTTTTGGATGTAATCAATCACGTCGAATTTTGTACCTCTCTTTGCGCGCTGTGGCAAGGGACTTTCCGTGTTCGGTCGTCACCGTCCGACTACGGTTTTGCAGCGGTATAAATGGTGACGATCCCTCCGGTCATAGGTTGGAACCCTGTAGAAATGTAACCGGCGGCCCGCATCAATTCACACATACCGTTGCCACTCGGGAACTCCTCGATTGAATCACCGAGGTAATCATAGGCGCTCTTTTTTTGTGTTAGGAATGACCCAAGCAATGGCAGACATCGATGCAAATAAAAGCGATATGCTGCTCGCAAGACCAGGGTTGTCGGCAATGAGAACTCTAACACGAGCAGGTGACCCTTGGCATTGAGCACGCGCCACATTTCAGTGAGTGCCGCTGAGCAGTTTTCCAGGTTGCGCAGGCCAAAGCCAATAGTGACACAGTCGAATGAGGCATCGTCAAACGGCAGGTTCATCGCATCAGCCAGTACCACCCGCCGCACACCTTTGCGCTGCGCAAGCTCCAGCATTTCCGGCAGGAAATCGACACCGGTCAGTTCCGCGTAGGGCAATTTCTTTTGCAGGGCCAGCGCGAGATCTCCTGTGCCAGTTGCAAGATCGGCGATCGTGCGGGGGTGCCAGGCGTCGACTATCTCAGCCGCGCGCGCGCGCCAGTAGTAATCGATGCCACAACTCAGCACATGGTTTGCGAGATCATAGCGATTCGCAATCGATCCGAACATTTCGCGAACGTGCGCAGGTTTGGTACTCATGTCGGAATTCTCATTGGAACGTCACCGCGTCTTTGTTAAGCCGCTTCGTCTTATGATTCATGACTAGCTAACAAGCTAACGTTGAGGAACAAGGCTCGACTTGTCATAAAATTACTGATTGCCATACGCGGCAACTACGGCTATCTAGCGGCATGGACATATCCGTTAAAGATCTACAGGAAGCGATCTCAATTCGCCAGCAAATCGACAGTCTGCAACGACGCCTTTCCTCTCTTTTGCGAGGTGCACCTCAAAGGCCAACCGCTCCCACGGCCGCCGGACGCTACTTCTCGCCAGCAACAAGAGCGAAGCTTTCGGCAGCAGCGCGAGCTCGTTGGGCAAGGACCCGAGGTAGCACGGGAGGAACAGCTCCTACCAAGGCAAAAGGTCAGCTCACACCGGCCGGCCGAAGGAAGCTTTCCCAGCTCATGAAGGCTCGCTGGGCGGCAAGGAAGAAAGCAGGAGGAAAACAAAAAGGGTCTAGCCGGAAAAAAGGTGCGCTTACACCTGCCGGCCGAAAGAGACTTTCCGAGCTAATGAAAGCCCGCTGGGCAGCCAGAAGGAAAGGCGCGAAATAAGCGACTGCGGCACATCAGCATTGGATAGGTGCTGGTGGACCTAAAGGTCGGGTGTAAGAGTAACTGCTCGCGAGAGGACTCGAACCTCCACGGGTTGCCCCATACGGTCCTGAGCCGTACGCGTCTGCCAGTTCCGCCACGCGAGCAAAAAACAGCGGGGCCTTACAATGCGAGTGGGGTAATGTGGCTGCAAGCTGAAATCAAACATCCTTAGGTAACTTCAGCTACCCCGTTTCTTGCGCGCACGCACCTCTAACTGATGCGCTTTGCGCACCTGTCCAAGGGAACGCAAGAGATCGGCATAATTGGATACGACAATGTCGTAATCTTTTGAAGGCGTCTCCTCGACTTGTTCCCAGCTTTTTAACGACGATTGATAGAGCTCGGCCGCTTTCGCATAGTCACCCCGCGAATGATAGACCACCGCCAGATTGCATTTCGATTGAGCGATGTCGGCGATTGGCCGCGGTTGTAGCTTCTCCCTTATCCCCAAGGCCCGAAGATGTAGTTTCTCGGCTTCGGTGTATCGGCGTTCATTGGTGTAAAACACCGCCAGATTGTTCAGCACCGATGCCACATCAGCGTGATCAGGTCCCAATTGTTTCTCATAAATCTCCAAGGCGCGGAGGTAACATGGCTCCGCCGCCTTTTGCCGACCCGATTTGCGCAGAATGAGGGCAACGTTGTTTAGCATCGTCCCGATATCGGAATAGGGGACGTCTTCGACTTCCGTTCCAGCGGCTATTGCTTTCTGGTAAAAATCAATCGCCTCCTCGGACTGACCAAGAGTATCAAAGAGCAAGGCCAATCGTCGTGCCGAACGGTAGATAACGCGATGATCTGGCGGGTTTCCCTTTTCCAGGATCGCGTGTGCCTTCAGCAAATATGCTTCGGCTCCAGTGTGATCTCCCTTTTGTTCGAGCAGTTGGCCTAGTTTCTCAAAGCTCGTGGCAAGGGCAGTCTGGTTTCCTTTGAATGCACGCCTGGCAACCTCAAGGGCTGTTTCTGCTACGCGAATTGCCTGAGGGAGGCGATTGGTAGCTCGCAGATTGTCGAGCTTCTCGTTGAGAATGGCCCATAACTTCTCTTCACCTTTCATCTCGTCACCATCCCTCGCTCAGTTGAGCAACTAATCGGGTGGCGAGGTCCTCGGTGGCGAGCGGCAGAGCTTGTCGTTCGTCTGTTGTTACATCGCTGCTGACGAAGAAACTGGTAGTGCCGGTTACTTCGGCCGGCCCGGCCACCGGTTTGCCGTCTCGCCCAGTGAGCGAGTATTTTAGCGTCAGCGCGAGTGTAAATTCCGTTGTCGCAAGCACATTGCCTCGCACCGAACGCGCCGGTAGCCGAGTAACGCGGGAAATTTCTCCACTCAAAGTCGCGTCTGCCTTATCGTCGGTCGTGATTTGAAATGTGCCATCCTGTTGGAATTGCTTGATCAGTGTATCGGTCACCAAAACTTCTACGCGGGGCACGAGTGTCCGATTCTTAAACGTCGGCACTGATATGGTGTGAACGTCCCGTAGATAGTATGGCTTTACCGGTCCAACATGGTAACCAAGGCAACCGGAGAGCGCGAGGCAAAGGATTGTCGCAAGTGAGGCTTTCAAGGCGCCGGCAAGGCGGACTCTTCGGGGGAGGACGATGCTCCGGGAGCGCTCGATGGATCGGAGCTTGTGCTTGTGCCTGGCAGAGGCGGCAGAGGTCCAGGCGCGGTGGTGGTATCCGGCGCAAGCGAAGCCGGTGGTGGAAGCGAACTGTCGCCTTCCGAGGCAGGTAGCGGCGCTTCATTGTTCGGTGCACCCGGCTTGGCTGATTCAGTTCCGGCAGTTCGACCTCCGTGTGTTTCGGGCTTTTTCTTTGCGTTCTGTGAGACCGGCAGGGCCGGCTGCAGCGCAGCATCACCCAATTTGGCGCGTAACTGGTCGATACGTTTCTTAGCCTGGTTGCTTTCCTCTGATCCGGGTTGCTGCCGAATCACTTCGTTATAGTAGATGACGGCAGCGCGATAGTATTTTTGTTTGTCGTAAAATTTCGCTACCTTGAACGAATTGTTAGTCTGTTTGTGTTCAAGAACATCGAGATTTTTGCGCGCCTGCGCGGCTTTCTCGCTCTTGGGGTAGTGAAAAAGGAAATCCTGGAAAGCCGTTTTCGCATTGTTTGCGGCCGCAGCGTCATTTGTGCCTAGCTGCGCGGCGTTAAACCAGATGTAACCAATTTGATACTGGGCGTCGATGGCTATCGGCTCGTTAGGAAACTTGTCCACAACAGCTTGATAAGCCTGGATCGCTGCATCGTTTGCTCCCTGCTTCTCACGCGCCATACCAATGTTAAACTGCGCTCGCGCCGTATATCTTCCATACGGCGCAGTGCGCACCACATTCGCGAAAATGGTCACCGCTCGATCCAATGCAGACGCGACCGGAATCCCAAGCACCCTTAATTTTTTTCCATTCAGATAAGTCTCACCGACGCGGAATTGTCCCTCAACGGCGTCGTCGAAATGCTCGCTGGTGGGATATCTTTCGACCACCTGGAGATATGAATCTGCTGCCGGAGTATATTGGTGGGTCTGTTCCTGCAATTGAGCAGCGCGATAAAGTGCGGTCGAAGCCAGTGCGTCTTTCGGGTGACGTTTGACGAGCGTTTTGTAAGCCTTGATCGCGCGCTTGGGATTGCCTTCTTTTTCTGCGGTCTGGCCGATCTGATATAGCTCCGCTGCATTTCCGCTCATCGGTTCTTCGCCAGGCGCGACGTACTCCGCTTTTTTACCCGCCCGAAAGATGATGGAAGCGGTGCCCCGTTCAGGTAAAAGAAACAGTGTGACAGCGAGTAATAAAAACGCGCGAATAACCATTTGCATCTAAGTGTGGCAGGGTAGTTAACTTCTCCGGCCCGTCAAATTTTGCCATAGTCTCTTCTCCCAGCCTGAACTCTTTTTCGCCGAACAAAACCGAATACTTTTTCGATTCCATTTGAATCTTTTTGACCAGCAGAAAGTACGCATTGGCTCGTGCGCATGGAGCTTTCAAGACTGGCGCGGTGTGTTCTATCCACTTGAGTTGCCAGAGTCGCACTGGCTGGAGTTTTATGCCAGTCAGTTCCCAGCGGTCGAAGTCGATTCCACATTTCACGCTCCGCCAACTGAAGCAACGGTTCGTCGCTGGGTTGAAGCGACCCCGGCCAGCTTTCGGTTTACCTGTAAACTTCCCCGCCAAATCACTCACATCCATCGGCTCCGCGACTGCGCGGTAGAGTTAGTTTCGTTTCTGCGTGTGGTCGAACTGCTTGGGCCCAAGCTCCAAGTGATCGTCATTCAGCTCCCGCCTTCGCTGACGCCAGCCGAGGGCAAACAGGCATTGCGCAAGTTTCTCGTGCAATTGCCTCGGGATTTCCGGTTTGCCATTGAATTTCGGCACCCCGGATGGCATCGCCCGCAATTTATCCGGCTACTGGAAAAGTACCGCATCTGCTGGGTATGGGCCGACACTACACCGCTTAACGAGCGAAATCTTGCGCCCTTCGAATTTCTGCCGTGCACCACTGATTTTCTTTACGTGCGTTTGCTTGGCGATTACGCGACGAAATACAACGCCGATGGCGTTCATATGCATCGCTACGACAAATTACTGTGGAAACGCGAAGCCGCATTGGAAAGCTGGTCGCTGAAAATTCAGCGGCATCTTACAGACGTGCGCAGTGTCTGGGCATTTGCGGGGAATCACTTCGAAGGATTCGCACCGGAAACGTGCCAACGTCTTGCCCAACGGCTCGGGTTCGATCTGCCGCTGCCGCCCGAAACCGAACAGGCGTTTTCTCCCGACAAGCAGTCGCAGCTCGATCTACAGTTATAGCGGCACTTCGGCACGTTTGTGTCCTTCAGAGATGCACACTTGCCGAATGCCGATTTCGCTCATCTTGCGCGCGAGATTCGCAAAATTTTCGCCAAGTTGAACGTGTGAGTGCGCGTCGGACGCGGTCGTAAATGGAATGCCCTTTTGCATGGCCAATTTAATGATTGAATCGCTGGGATAGAGTTCGTTCACTGGTTTGCGCCAACCGGCGGTGGAAAGCTCAATGGCAAGATTCCGCGCACGAATAAATTCAAGTGTCTCACTGACCAATGTGCTGATGTCTGCTGTCGGACGATGTCCATGGATTTTGATCAGATCCAAATGGGCAAGGCAGTCAACCAGCCCGGTCCCAATCAGTTCGCGGATACGGCGGAAGTAATCGGTGTACATATCATCGACGTTCCTGCCGTCGAATTGCTCCGCGCCATCCGGCACGCTGTCGAACATTTGATCGGGACGGTCCAGGAAATGCACGGAGCCGAGAACGAAATCCAACCTGTCCCAATTTTTTTCGATCCATCTGCGGCTGGCCGGTGAATTCACGGGATCGTTGTCCAGTTCGATCCCGGCGCGGATCTGCAGATCGGGATTTCGTTCGCGCAATCTGTCGATTTCATCAAAATCGATTCCGGCATGGTAACGATCATGATCTGTGAAAGCGATGTCTGTTAATCCTGCTCTGCGGGCCGAATCCGCCCAGGGCTGAAGCAATTCCTGGCTGTACCGCTGCACACGATGCCCCTGGGGATGGGTGTGGTAATCGGAAAAAAGGCGTATTGGAGTATTGGAGTGCTGGGGTATTGCAGATGGTTCAGAAGACATTACTCCACTACTTCATCTACCGTTTACGGCACCGCCAGGAACTTTTGCCGAATACGCAGCTCCAGAAATTGAGGAAAGAAAACTTCGGCAATAAAAACTTTGTTGGGTGTAAGTTCGCGGGTGGAGATTGTTTCGTTGTACTCGATGCGTTCGGACGGATTAATCAAAATTGTCGCAGGCTTTTCAGCAATGGCGTGGTTTTCAGACCACTTTGTCAGGACTTGGCCTGCAGAATCCGTGAGATAGATTTCGATCCGTTGAGTCGTAGGAAAATCGAGTGTAACTGGACGCTTCGACAGATTTGCCAGGGTGACTTTTACGTTGAGCTGGCGGACTTCAGATAGCTTCACGGTTTGAGGACTGATTTGCAGGTCGAGAGCGAGGCCACGCAGCCGTGGATCCTTGTATTGCGGAACGATGTTGGGGGAAAATGGATGAAGAATGCGGCTCAACCAACTTCGTCTTCGTCCCGGAGTGGCCGTGGGCGTAACGTCCTGGCCGAACATTCCCCCAGCCACAAAAACTATCACAACGAGCAAAACGAGGCGTCGCTTCATGAGGCCCTAGATAGGCCCAAAACTTTTCTGGGTTGCAAAATTGCTGTCAAACCATTTATGAACTCGCGAATGCTTTCGCAGTCAATTGGCATCAGAATCTTCTGTGTATTCGTAGCATGTCTCAGTTTTGCGCTCATTGACGCAGCAGCGAAGCAACGACACTGCACGTTTCGGATACATGCGCAAGCAAACCCCCATGATACGGATGTGTTTTCAATGCCCGCAAGCTCTACCTCTTCACGGAAAGATCTTGCCATCCAAAAACTGCCGTGGATTACCGAGCACGACGTCACGGCCTTTTCTCCGTATCCAGCCCCGGACGGAACGCTTGGCGCATTATTTCAGCTCGACGAGCACGGACGAGTCGTGCTCGATACGCTGAGCATCGAACATCGGGGAGGCTTTCTCTTTGTATTTATCAACGGGCGAATGATCACCGAACTGCAGATCGACAAGCGAGTGTCGGACGGAAAGATCTATATTCCATCCGGACTAACTGCCACGGATGTTGCGTTAATGAAGAAACAGTGGCGGCTGCTCGGGGAACGAAAGCGCTAATCGTTACATCGTCCATGCGACTGTTGTTCTCCGGAATAGTGTCCGCCCTGCTTTTGTCTGCTCTAATGACAATCCATACCGCACACAGTGAAGGTCTCGATCTTGTTCTGCCCACCGATAATGACGCCCTGTTTTCAGGCGACGGACCGACTTTTTACCAATACATCGATCGCGATTATAACGGCGTGAAATCGACACCGTGGGAGGGTGGCCAATACGGCTTTGTTCGCGATCCGAAGAGCACCGGCGGAGGCGTCGTTTACACCCGCTTTCATGAAGGAATTGATATTCGATCCGTTCACCGCGATGTGAATGGCGAGCCGCTCGACCAAGTGCGCGCCATTTCTGACGGCGAGGTTGTGCACGCCAGTCTCACTCCTGGCTACTCTAACTATGGCAAGTACATCGTAATCGAACATCGGTGGGGCGGCTCGAACTACTACAGTTTGTACGGACATCTCAGCTCGATTGCAGTGCAGCCCGGCGAGAGGGTAAAGCGCGGCCAACCTATCGCAGTGATGGGTTACACCGGAACAGGCATTAACCGCGAACGGGCACATCTGCATTTGGAAGTGTGCCTGATGTTCAGTCGCCAATTCGAATCCTGGTACAACACATTTTTCAGGAACGATCCCAACCGCCACGGTCTTTACAACGGGATGAACCTCGCTGGTCTCGACGTTGCGCGCCTCTATTTGGCGCTCCGAAAAAATCCGACTCTAACGATTCCCGAATTTCTCGCCGCTGAAGAGACATTCTATAACATCGCATTGCCGAAGGCCCGGCACTTCGATTTGCCAACGCTGTATCCGTGGATGCTTGCAGCAGGAAAACGAAACGCATCATCATGGGAAGTTTCATTCGCGCGTTCCGGCGTTCCCTTGAGAATTGAGCCGAGCGACAAGCACGTAACGCAGCCCGAGGTAAGCTATGTAAGAAACAGCTCGGCGGAATGTTCCTATCTGACTCGCGACGTGGTTTCCGGCCGCGGAGTAAATGCGCATCTCACGGGCTATGGCGCACAGCTGATGCGTCTCTTGATTTGGCCGAATTGAATGCGTGCCGAAAATTTCAGCAAGATGTCGGCGTGCCCTGCGCGACCGCAACGCCATGCGGGATCGCGCCTTTCACAAAACTAAGACATTCCACAGCTCCGCTCGGTTTTCCTGGCAGCGCGATCACCAGAGCCTGATCGACGACCGCGGCAAGGTTGCGAGAGAGAATCGCGTTGGGCGTAATCTTCATCGATTCCGCGCGCATCACTTCTCCAAATCCGGGTAATTCTACTCGCATGATGGCACGAATCGCTTCCGGCGTTACGTCACGCGGACCTATACCGGTGCCCCCTGTCGTCAGAATCAGGCCGCAGCCTTGTCTGCCAAATGATCGGATTGTTTCCTGAATCCGGGTCATCTCGTCTGGCACGATCGCTTCCGCCAGAACCTGGTACCCAATCTTGTGCGCGAACTGTTTCAAAGCTGGCCCGCCTAAGTCGTCGTATTGACCTGTGCTGGCGCGATCTGAAATCGTGATGATACCAACAGTTATCTGATTGGAGCGATGAAGTGTTGGAGTATTGGAGTGCTGTTCCTCTTTCATTAGTTCCATCTCTCCATTACTCCATTACCCCATTCCTGCGCTATGTACCGGCTGTTTCGTCTTTTTAACCAAGCGCACTTCCGTTATGGCCATCTCCTTATCCACTGCCTTGCACATGTCGTAAATCGTGAGCAACGCGACTGTGACTCCCACCAGGGCTTCCATTTCTACTCCGGTCTGGGCGATTGTCTGCGCAGTGCATTGAACCTCCGCCCCGTCCCGGGAAGCAACAATGTCGACGCTTACCTCACCGAGCGGCAGCGTATGGCAAAGCGGAATGAGTTGCGCAGTTTGCTTGGCTGCTTGAATTCCAGCAATCCGTGCGGTCGCAAAAACATTGCCTTTGGCGATTTGATCTCTTGTGATTAGATCCAGCGTTTCCCGCTGGAGCCGAATCTTACCGGATGCAACCGCTCTCCGTTTGCTAAGCGGCTTCGCCGAAACATCAACCATTTGCGCCCGACCATCGTCAGAGATGTGACTTAGCCGTTTCATTTCTGATCCTGTCATTCTGAGCGAAGCGAAGCTGCAACGTAGCGGACAACGTTCGCGAGGCCAGGCTTTCAATCTCTGATCATGTTCTCCGGATCTTTAGCAATTAAACTGAGAGGTTTGAAAGCCTGGCCTCGTGCTTCGCATTTCGTTGCAGCGCCTTCGCTCAACATAACAGTCCAAAAACGTTGCTGATCAAATACGCGTCACCCGCCAATTGCTATCATCTTTCGATTGGGCTGGTAATTGTTTCGGAAATCGTGTTCCCGCGGCTTTCGATCGACTACGCTAAGAAAAAACTGTTTGAGCTGTTCATCACTCGCACCCGCCCGAAGCGGCGCCATGATGTCAAACTCTAAATAGCTGCCAAGACATGGACGCACCTTCCCATCGCACGTGAGCCGCAGCTTGTTGCAGTTCTCGCAGAAACGCATGTTCGTCATCGCACCGATGAAACCTATGCGCTGTACGCGTCCCGGAATCTGATAGTAACCGGCTGGACCATTCGTTCGAAACTCCGTCTCCGGAATGAGACTACCGTAAGCAGATTCGACTATTCGCTTCGCCTCCAGCACGGACATGAAGTTATTCTCATTAAGCACTTCTGTGGTGCTCACGGGCATCAGTTCGATAAACCGAAGCAGAAGGTTTCGCGCTGCAGCAAATTCGATTAACGCCAGCAGTTGATCTTCATTCCGCCCTCGCATAAGAACCGCGTTGAGTTTGATCTGGCCGAAGCCTGCGGCGATTGCGGCGTCAATGCCGCCCAGCACCTGCGCGTGGAAATCTCGGCCGGTGATCTGCGAATAAACTGCAGCATCGAGCGTATCGAGCGAAATATTGAGCGAATACACACCAGCATCGCGCAGCGCTGCCGCCATTGTCTTGGCAGGCGCGATTTCATGCGCGAGCAAGGTACCATTCGTCGAAAGGCCGATGCTAGTGATTCCGCGGATTTCAGGAATTTGCCTGACGAAGTCGACTATGCCGCGACGCGTTAGCGGTTCACCACCAGTGATCCGCACCTTGGAGACGCCGAGCTCGGCCGCGATACGCATGAGCCGCAGGGTTTCTTCGTACGTCAGGATTTCGTGGCGCGGCAACCACTCCTGTAATTCTTGCGGCATGCAATAGCTGCAGCGTTCGTTGCATCGATCCGTGATCGATACGCGGAGATAGGAGATCCGATGGCCGTAACGATCTTGCATTGCAGCGAGACGTTACCGGGAAGGCGAGGTGAATCAACCAAGCCCATTCATTGACGCAATACGACGAACGCATCATCGTAACGCATGCAGGGTCGAGTAGCGCGCGTCGCGCTGATATTGGCGATAGCAACTGGGGCGGCGTTGATGTTCAGCGGTTGCGGAACTGTCGGAGGCCGTATTTCACAACATCCGGAAATGTATCAGACGCTCTCGCCTAACGACCAAGCATTGGTCAGCCAGGCACAGATTCGTTCGGGCATGTCGACGGATGCGGTGTGGTTGGCCTGGGGCACACCCGATCAAAAAATTCCAGCGAGGGTCCGTAATCGCCCTGCCGAAACGTGGGTTTATTTACGTTACGAAACACCTCCGAGCTACGGCGGACCTTACTACTATGGACCATTCGACTGGTCATACATCCCGCCAAAGTTCATCTACCCGATAAGGGCAGTCACTTTCGCTAACGGCAGAGTCGCGTATTTTGGATATCTACCGCCGCCGTAGGCATCCAGTTTGGCTTGCCAAGGCGATGGCAAGTGTGATCTGCTCACGGCATGAAGCGCCGATTCGCCCTTCGTGCATCGACGCTCGCCTTCGTTACGGGTACGCTGATTCTCAGCAGTTGTTCGACAACGCAAACGCGAATTTCTGAGCATCCAGATCTTTACCAGAGTCTCTCACACAGAGACCAGGCGCTCGTAAACCAGGGACAAATTCGCATCGGAATGTCACGACCCGCCGTGTGGCTGGCGTGGGGTTCGCCCGACCAAAGGATTGTCGGAAACATGGGCGGCGGTACAACCGAGACCTGGGTTTATACTTATTACGCAAGCTGCCCGTATTACCCATTGGAACCGTTGGACGAATATTTCGGGGCGCCTTTGTACAATCCGTTTTGTTATTCGTGGTTCCCGCCGAGTATTCCTTATCCTGGCAAGCTTGTTACCTTCGCTCGCAGCAAAGCAGTTTCCTTCCAATACGTCACATCGCACTAGATGCGATCAAAAAAAATCCTGTCGCGTTCTGGCACGCTACACATGAATATCCTTGCGGGTCCAATCAATGGCTTACCGCTCATTTCGACAGTTCCTCGATGCTCTTGAAGAAGCGGGCGAACTGAAACGCATCGCGATTCCAGTCGACACCGAACTACTCATTGCCGAATGGGCGGATCGCGAGATGAAATCGCCCGGGGGCGGCAAAGCTCTGTTGTTCGAACAACCGGTGGTGAATGGAAAAAAATCGGAATTTCCGGTGGCCATTAACACCATGGGATCGTGCCGCCGCATGGCCACAGCGTTACAGGTTTCTGACGTTGAAGATGTCGCGCGCGAAATTCAGCTCATTTTGAAAGCAAAACCGCCTACAGATCTGCGCGAAGGCTGGAATTTACTTAAACAAGGAATTCATCTGCTGCATGCGCGGCCAAAATCAGTGCGGGATGCGCCGTGCCAGGAAGTGGTACATGAAATTGAGCGTGGAGATGGTTTTACTTTGTCCGATCTGCCCATTCTCAAATGCTGGCCGAAAGATGGCGGCCGTTTCATCACTTTGCCAAACGTCCATACGCGCGATCCGGAAACAGGTACCCGCAACGTGGGCATTTACCGAATGCAAGTGTACGACGAGCGCACGACCGGCATGCATTGGCAACTGCACAAGGTCGGCGCGCGCCACGGCAAACGCTACTACGAACGCGGTGAAGGGATGCCAGTGGCGGTCACGTTGGGTGGCGACCCGGTTTACACCTTCGCAGCAACCGCACCGCTTCCAGACGGCTTGGACGAACTCTTATTTGCTGGGTTCCTTCGAAGAAAATCAATCGAACTGGTTCGCTGTAAAACGGTCGACTTGGAGGTGCCAGGGGACGTTGATTTTGTTTTAGAAGGCTATGTGCAGCCTGGCGATATGCGCCCGGAAGGGCCGTTTGGCGATCATACAGGATTTTACACTGCAGTGGAAAATTACCCCGTTTTCCATTTGACCGCGATCACGCACCGGCGGGATGCGATTTATCCCACAACCATCGTCGGCAAACCGCCAATGGAAGATTTCTATATCGGCGACGCCTCAGTTCGAATTCTTCTACCGGTGTTCAAGATGAATTTCCCAGAAATTGTGGACATAACATTGCCGCCCGAAGGGGTGTTTCACAATCTGGTCTTTGTCAGCATCAGAAAGCAATATCCGTATCAGGCTTTCAAAGTGATGCATGGGCTCTGGGGCATGGGACAAATGATGTTCAGCAAGTACATCATTGCAGTAGACGAAGATTGCGACGTGCATAACACGAGCGAGGTGCTTTTTCGATTGTGCGCGAACACCGATCCCGCGCGGGACACAACCGTCATCAAAAATCCAAGCGATGCCCTCGACCACGCCCCGAGTCAACAGAACATGGGCTCTCACATGGGTTTCGATGCGACACGCAAACTGCCGGGCGAAAACTATCACCGATCCTGGCCGGAACTACTCAACATGACAGACGAAGCACGGGTCTTGGTCGACAAGCTGCAAGGCAAAGCCATTGACAGCACTCAAAGCGCGCCGGGCCAGGGCTTCTGACTACGGCCTGCGGAAAAGGCGACCTGTATCAACATCGCGAGTGAGTCCACCTGGCGGCACACCGCGTAAGTCGTAGACGCGACCTGTATAGGGGCTGTAGAAAAACCCTGGTCTCCCCGTCCATCGAGCATAAGGAAAACCGCCGGGCGGCGGCGGGCCATACTGCGCAGCCTGATTCTCCTGGATAATCTTGCCGGTCAAAGCGCCGGCTGCCGCTCCCGCCGCCGCGCCGATGGACGCGGCGCGCGCATTGCCGGTCGCAGCCCCGCCGATAATCGCGCCGGTCGCAGCCCCCCATGCTGCGCCCTGGCCTACCGGAGTATCACAGGAACTTAAAAAGAGAGGACTCAGCAAAATTCCTGGAAGAATCAGGAGAACATTTGTCTTCATAGAATCATGTTAACTAACATATGAACCACACGTACGCAGAGTTGTGGCGCGTCAATCTGGCCGCTCAGGCCGAGCAACGGATAGTCTCGATGTGTAGCAGCTTACGGCCTTACAAACACTTTGTGTGCTTTTTCATCAATGACCAATCCGCCGTGGGCAATTTTCGAGCACTCATACTTTTCATTCGGCGGATATGGACTGCGGACAACACCGGATGGATCATGAGGATCTCGCTCGCCGGAGGGATACGCCCCTCCTTTCACCGGATATTTTTTTTCAGCCTCTGCTTTGCTGATCCCCTTGGCTTCAATCGCCTGCTTTTCGTCCCGTTCATGCCGTATACTGCCTATGCGGGAGTCGCTAAATTGTGCGTAAAGAGGCGTGCCGAGCAGAAAAGAGCCAGCAACAATTGTTAGAAGAAGTTTCACGGATTTGGTTTTCATAGGTTTGTCCTTAGTCATATTTCGCAGCCACCAAGTCAGACGGATGTTTAACGCGGCCAATTCAAAAAAGATTTGAACAACTGCGCCGTGATCCGGCCTGCCTTTTCCGGCTTACTTAACCGATATTCTTTTTCGAAAACTCGAAACTTGTCTAGTTCAATCCGGCGGAGCAAGGCCCGGTAAATGGAGGCCATGATCTCTGCGGGCGCCATGGCGCGGCGATCGTCAGGCGGGAGTTCCGCTGCCGCGCAGCTGAAGAATTCACGCGCACGGGAGGCTTCAAATTGCATCAACTGGAGGAAGTGCTCGTTGTAGTGTCGTTTTGCCAGGTCAGCTTCCGAATAGTGGAACCGCGCCAGATCTTCCTGCGGCAGATAAATCCGCCCTGCCTGAAAATCTTTCCACACATCTCGAATAATGTTGGTCATTTGTAAGGCAAGTCCGAGGTTGATCGCGTATTCCCGGCAACGCGGATTTTGATAACCGAAAATTTCGATACTGACCAGCCCAACTGCGCTGGCAACGCGGTAACAATATACGCGAAGCTCTTTGAAGGTCGGATATCGCAGGATCCTCAAATCCATTTCCACTCCGGCAATAATTTCCTCCAGCATTTCTGGCGGCAGCGAATATTTCTGCATCAATTGCCGCACATCTTGGGCGAGCAGCGGTTCGTCCTGGACAGCAGTGCGAAGCATGTTGCGCCAATTTGCCAGACGCACTCGTTTCTCGGTGACGCTTAATTCCGCCGAATCGGCAATGTCATCGACCACGCGGCAGAAAGCGTAGAAAACCGTGATGTCGCGTTTGCGCTCACGATCCAACGAAACGAAAGCGAGGGCCAGATTGGATTTGCTCTGGCGCGTGATGGCGGCCGCATTCACGTTCGCGTTTTGGTAACCTGCTTGATCAATATTGAATCCATTTCTCCTGATAAATTCTGCCCGTTTCGCATTGTCGAAACAGGCAGACCCAAGAAGCCAAGAGCCAGCCGGTAACTGCGCCTCGCAGACATGCAAAAGTAAATTTCCACAGTAGGAGCGCGCCCAATCGATCTGCGATCGCCCCCCGCATAATGGCATCGCAAGCCATGATCACATAAAAATGGATGCCGCAAATCACTAGAAACCATGCGAGACGCCCGGCATTCTTTTGGATGAAATGAACGTGCGCGCGCATTGCCTCGACGAGCGTTTCATTGTGGAGCACCAGCGAGATTTGGACCGAACAAAAAACGATAATCAACCCGCTCATAAGAACTCGAGCAATGGGCAGGTAATCGAGAACCCGCGGGATATTGATGAAGTAAGCAAGCACGAGAGGCAACCGGAGGATCAAGGTGCTGACTGCAACGACAATGCCCGCCCACTCCAACACATAACTGAACCGCCTCATGGCGAACCGAAACAATCCGCCTTCTTCAAAGCTCAAGCCCCTTATCCAAGCCAGACACACAGTGATGAGATAAACCTGGATGTAAACACCCAGGAGGTATTCGAAAATGAATGCGGTGGCATCCACTGTAGCCGAAATGCGCAGCAGACCGGCTGCTGGCAAAAGGCCACTCCATTGCGGTAATCGCCAGAAGACGATCGGCTTGAGCAGCGACGCCAATGCGCTGAGCAACAGAATCAAATAAACCAGATAGCCCCAAAAGCCGTACCGTTTCCGCAGCGCACGCACCAAGGCGCCATGCAATCCGCGCCAGTTCACGATCATCAGAACTGCGGCGATGACGGAGAGCGGATAGGTGGTAGTGGCGTTGTCGAAAATTCCCGCCACGCCCTCCAGGGCAGGCAACAGAGTCTCCGTCCATATGTCAGTCAACGTTGGCCAGGCCCACTGCGGCAATGATGTGATTTGGCTAAGTTCCAAGTCCGCCCACTTCTGGATTGGGGTGAAAGTGACAAACTGAAAGACGAAGTAGCCAAACCCGAGCACCGCGAACGTGATCCAAATCCGTTGGTAGCGCCCGAGGCAGTGAAGACCGTCAAGCAGCGCTCGCCGCACCGGCGCAAAAAGCATGACCAATGCGTAACCACCGCAAAGGCCCAACCAGCCGTAAATGCCGGGCCCCGCTTGGGCCACGTCGGCGAAAATTGGTAA
>JBLMXH010000143.1:0-17830 GCA_050257685.1 Nitrospirota bacterium | reverse complement strand
GGTCATCGAATTACGACGTCGATTTTTACGATTTCGGACTAACGACTTTCTGGACCAACGCTTCGAAGCGCGGATCGCCGTGCAAGGGATCGAGTAGTGGATCTACCTTGATCCAGCTGATATTGGAACCGTCGCGTTCCTTCAAATCCTGTTCCAGCCAGCGCAGGGCTTCCTCTTTATTGTTCAGGCTTAGATAAAGCAGCGTGCGCCAGTAGCCAACCACCTCGCGGCGCTGACTTATCTGATCGAGCTGGTCCAGCATTTGCACCGCGGCATTTTTGTCACCCGCGTAAGCTTTGGCCTGAGCGCAAACTACCGACATAAACTGGTCATCGTTCAATTGCTTTGCCTTTTCGTATTCGGCAATCGCGCCAGAAAGATCTCCGGTGACTTGAAGAACAATTCCCAAATTGAAGTGCGCGTAGAAGAACGCTGGATCGATCTCGAGAACTTTTCGTAATTGCCGGACAGACTCCTCGTAGCGGCCGGCATAGTAGAAGGTTGTGCCCAGATCCGCATTGATAATTGGCGACAGCGGATCTAATTCAACGGCGCGTTTGCCTTCTGCGATCGCTTCATCGAATCGTCCGAGGGCGGCCAGCGTGTCGTTACCATACCAGTGGTGTGCCGTAGCGTCGTTAGGCTTGAGCTCGATCGCCCGTTCGTATTCGCCCATGGCTCCTACTACATCGATTGCGCCGAAGAACAGAACCTTCCCGAGTGCGAGGTGCGCTTCGGCTAGATTGGAATCGAGCCGGAGAGCTTTAAGTGCAGCGTCTTTCGCCTTCGCGTATGCGTCGAGCCGGTCTGCACCCGCGAAAAAAGGAAGGAGAATGTAGGCGTTCGACAGACCGGCGTAGGCCAGCGCATAATTGGGATCGCGCGCGATGGCCTGTTCATACAAGGCGATTGCCTTCGGAATGTTATCTCCGGAACGCCGCTCCCAAAGTGATCTTCCCTTGTGATAAAGCTCGTATGCGGTTGTGTCCGTCGTGGGTTGAGCGGCCATCATCTGTTTCTCGGAGCCGGTAAGCTTTGCCTGCAACGCGTCGGCGATTGTTTTCGCGATGTCGCTCTCGACCGCGAAAATGTCTGTGAGCTTCCGATCGTAAATCTCGGCCCAGAGATGCGCGCTCGTAAGAGCATTGATCAGTTGCACATTCACGCGCACCTGATCATTCACCTTTTGGACGCTGCCTTCGAGAATGTTCGCCACGCCAAGCTGCTTCGCGATGTCCGGCAAATTTTCCGGAGCGCTTTTGAATTTTTGCGTTGAAGTACGCGCGATCACTTTGAGATCGGCCACTTTCGCGAGACGGGTGAGAATCTCGTCTTGCACGCCTTCGGCGAAAAACGCGTTATCGGGATCGCGACTGAGATTGTCGAAGGGCAAAACCGCAATCGACTTTTCAGGCGGAGAAACTGTAGCCGCCTCGCTGTGTCGAGGCGTCGGGTTGCTTTCAGCGGTGTAACGGCCAATGAAAAACAATGTCACCGAGACTGCGGCGGCGATTACGACCACATAAATCCATGCGTGCTTCTTGCGGCCGCCTGCTGTCGCCGGCATTGCGTCGGCAACTTCTGTGCGCTTGATTCCTTCAGGCGTTGATTCAAACGCCCACGCAATTACCAGCGCAATTGGAAATCCGATTGCGATCAACAGGATAATCAAACGGACAATCCAGTTCGGAATTTCCAGGAACGGAAAAATCTGCGTCGCAATCTGGGCGATGACCCAGCCAACGACGGCATACGCGACTGCAACTTTGTAAACGTTGCGCCGCTTTAGCTCTGAGAAGAAGTTTCCAGAACTCATGGTTTCTTCTCCTCGCAAAATTTTTGGAAACGCGGCTCGTTTCGCAGCGGATCCCATATCGGATCGACCCGCAGCGAGGCGCGGGATATGGCATGGCCCGCTGGAATCGCGAGTAACTGTTCGATGTGATTCAAGGCTGATTGTTTTTCGCCTACCTGCGCCTCGGCCATGGCGAGCTGAGTGAGATAGGAGCCACCGATGATAACATCGCGGGATGCCGGCAAGTTTTCGATCGCGCGGCGTCCTGCTTCCAAAGCAGCTTCCTTTTGTCCCAAGCCAGCGTACGCTAGCGCGAGATAACTCTGCGCCGCGGCTTGTGCGCGCGGGTTATCGAGCAAACCCTGCAACGTTTGTTGAGCTTCAAGGAACGCCGCGCGCGCCGGTTTGACCTCACCTTTCTGCAGCAAAGCTTGCGCGCGCAATAACGCCACCGGGACACGACTATTCGGCCAACTATTAACCAACCACGGGGGCGCATGCTCCAGCGCCGTCAGCGCCGCGTCGGGTTGATGCATGACGAGCGCAAGTTGCCATCGCGCGAATGAAACCCAACCCTCAGGATCGATTGCAGCTGGAACCGTCGCTAGTGTTCTGTTGGCGGCATCCAAGTCGCCGCTCATCTGCAGCGCCGAAACTCGACCGACCTGCGTCTCGATATCGTCCGGAACCAGAACCAGGGTGCGATCGTACTGAGGAATAGCTTCGGCGTAACGCCGCATGTAGACCAAAGTGGAGCCGACCTCGCGTGCCAACAGATTGTCGCGCGGATTCAGCGCGGCGGCTCGTTGCAGTTCGTCGAGTGCCTGCTCCATCTTCCCCTGCCGACGATGAACAAAGGCAATCGCGGTCAGCACGTTTGCGCTGTTGGGCAGAGTTTTGCGCGCCTTGTCGAATTCGGCTAGTGCGGCATCGTAATCGCGATGGCCCCAGTAATGGACGTAACCCATGGAGACGTGCGCTTCCGCTAATTCAGGTTGCAGAGCCAACGCGCGATCTGCGGCACTGCGCGCTGCATCGATCGCCTGCGGAGTCGGATCGGTGTTATACCAGTAGATTCTCGCTTTCAGGTAAGCCAGTCTGGCATAAGCCAGAGCAAACTCGGGATCAGCCGCGACGGCCTTCCCGTAGAAGCTCGCAGCAGTTCGTGCCGTCTCCGCAGGATCGTTCGCGGTAGCCGAATAGATTTGATTGGCGAAATACTCGGCCTTTAGGAACGAATCATAGGCTTCAGGATTTTTCGTCGGCACGTTTGCGACCCGCGCCGTTTCTTCCGGTAGCAGCCTGGCCCGCAGCGCATCTGCAACGTTCTGCGCGATCTCGCTTTCCACCGAGAAAATGTTCTTGATGTCGCGGTCGTAAGTCTCCGCCCAAAGGTGCGAGTCAGTCTCAGCCTCAATCAGCTGAACGTTCACGCGCACCGCGCCTTCTGCTCTCTGCACACTGCCTTCGAGAATATTGGCGACACCTAGCTCGCGCGCGATCTGACGCAGGTTATCGGGATGACTGGTGTAGCGCGCAGTCGAAGTCCGCGAGATCACCTTCAATGCGCTAATCTTAGCCAACCGTGTGAGTATCTCATCCTGCGTGCCGTCGACGAAATAAGCATTATCTGGGTCGCGGCTGAGATTTTCGAACGGCAGCACCGCGATCGATTTGTTTGAGACTGTAGCCGTCTCGGTGCGAGCGGCACTGGCAGTTTCTCGAGGTGTTAGTGTCGATCTTGAACGAACCACTTGAAAAACAAGTAAGCCGGCTGCGATCGCCGCGACGACGGCAGTGAAGGCGACGATTTTCCGGCCTGTTTTGCGCGTCGTCGACTTCGCCGGATCGATTTCCGATTCTAGTTTGATTCCTTCGGGCGTGATCTCGTAGGCCCACGAAAAAATCAACGCGACTGGAAAGCCAATAATCAGAAGCAGGACAACCAATCGCACTGCCCAGTTTGGAATTTCGAAAAACGGGAAAACCTGTGTCGCAATTTGGATGAGCAGCCAACTCGCGACCGCGTAGGCAACAGCAACTTTGTAAACGTTGCGCCGCTTCAGTTCGGAAAAGAAGTTGGCCGGGTTCACTCTGTTGGTGTTGGCTCCGGCACGACCATTTTCCCGATCAATCTATCAAAGCGCAGGTCGCCTCGGATCGGATCCCACACCGGCTCGTCTTTGTAGAATACGCCGAGCGCCCCCGTCGCGAGCCCGCGTTCCAGCCATGAAAATGCGCTCTCCTTGTCATTCAAGGTCGCGTAAACCTTGGCGATCCAGTGAGCCGTGCTGAGGCTGGGGCCAGACATGGCTTCTAGTTCCTGAATGCTCCGGAGAGCTTCCACCTGTTTGCCTGATGCGGCGTACGCCATCCCGGCACTGTAGATCAAAAGCGGGTCTCTCTTCCTTGCGTCTTTAGCTTTCTCGATTTCCGCGAAAGCCTCATTAACGAACCCGCTTCGAATATAGAGACCTATTTCCCAGGTGGCGCTGAGCGGAGGGCCGAGTTCGTTGGCCTGTCGCAATAGTTCGAACGCTCGCGGATAATCTCGCTTGAAGTAGTACGGAATGACTACGGCACGCGCGATGACGGAAGATAATGGATCGAGTGCGCGAGCTTTCATTAATTCCGCCGATGCTTCATCCAGACGTCCTTGGCGGATAAAGGAAAGTCCCAAATTATAATGCGCTACGGCCAGGTTCGGGTTTAGTTCGATCGCATGCTTGAGCTCTCTGTCGCCGGTTGAAAAATCCGAAGGAGCGAAGGCAATATATATCTGACCAAGTGCGGTGTGAGCTTCGGCCAGTTTATCGTCTAGATCCAGGGACTTGCGTGCAGCTTCTTCTGCTTTGCGCCGCCCTTCGATCGGAGCAATCGAGCCATAGTACCCGAGGTTTGCATACGCATCCGACAGGCCGGCGTAAGCGAGCGCATACTTGCCGTCTTCCTGGAGCGCTTTTTCGTAATAACTGACGGATGCGAGGAGATCCGCGTTCGTGCGCCGTTGCGCGGCGGCGCGGCCTTGCATGTAATATTGGAATGCTTTGAGGTTCTCGGTCGGCCGCTTTGCCAGTTGCTCCTGTTCGGCGCCAGTTAGCTTGAGGCGCAGCTTCGCCGAGACCTCTTTTGCGATTTCCTCCTGCACCGCGAAAACATCCGCTACTTTGCGATTGTATTGTTGACCCCACACTTGCGTGCTGTCCTGGCCATTGATCAGTTGAACGCCCACCGTGAGATTATCTCCGCGCTGCCTCACCTGGCCGGTCAAAATGGTCTGCACTTTCAATTCTTTTGCGACGGTTGGGATGTCCGTTTCCTTCCCTTTGTAGTGAAAAACCGAGTTGCGCGACATGACCTTGAGTTTCGGCAACTCGGAAAGGGTATTGATGATGTTTTCGGGAATGCCATCACACAGGTAATCTGTGTCCGGATCGCGGTTCTGATTTTCGAAAGGCAGCACTGCGATTGATTTTTCCGCCGTCGTTGTAGCCGCCTCGCTGCGTCGAGGTGTTGCATTGCCAGCGGTGTAGCGACCGACTAGAAACAATCCCACCGAGATCACGGCTGCGATTACGACGATGTAGATCCATGCGTGCTTTCTCGGAACGTGCTCACCGGAAGCATCAACCTCCTCCGTCCGCTTCAGCCCTTCGGGCGTGAGCTCGAACGCCCATGCTATGACGAGCGCTATTGGGAATCCGATCGCAACTGCCGCGATGACCAACCTCACCACCCAATTGGGAATTTCCAGAAATGGAAAGACCTGCGTCGCGATCTGGATCGAGAGCCAGCCGACAATCGCGTATGCGACTGCAACTTTGTAAACGTTGCGCCGCTTTAGCTCGGCGAAGAAGTTGCGTTCATTCATGTGGCAGAGCGTCGTTCTAACTCAGCGTGCGACAGAACGCGATCGTGTATCCAAGAACCAAAGCCAGATAACACAGACCCGCGACCCATTGCATCCACCGGTTACGGAAAAGCAACGCCAGCACAGTCGGCACAAACATCGGGAGGACGGTCAGATTTTCCTTCAGAAACAGCGAGGCATTCGCTGTCTTTAAATAATCAACGTTAGCGACCAGCGATAGGACCGCGCAAGCGACAAGCGCGCCATAGAAATACGGCCGCTGTCGCCAGAAAAAGTCCTCCAGATCGATCGGTCCCTCATCGTGCGCTTTCGGTCCGACTAACACGCATATGAGAAAGACGTTAACCGCGAAGACGAATTGGACGCTGATGGAAGCAAGGTTCCACGACGTGATCACATGAAGATCCCAAAGCGATAACCAATTGGCGAAGACCATAACAATTGCATTGGCCATGCCGAGCGCCAGTAAACCGGAAAATCTTACGCGATCCCGCGCGACAATAAGCTCGGCAATGCGCGCGAGGAGGTGCGTCAACGCCAAGGCGTAAACGAACGAGAACAGCGCGGTGACATGTTCGAACGGTGTCATCGAAACACGATCTTCATTGCGGCTTTGTTGGTGGAACGATTTTTTGTACGCCGCTTCAACTCGAAAAGAAGGAAGATTGCTCTCTCATTTCTCGAAATGGCACTTCTCCATTAGGGCGATGAAACGCGGGTCGCCGCGGAGCGGGTCAAAGATGCGATCGAGCTTGAGATACATCATCCATTGCGAATCGGCGGCCTGCGCTTGCTCCAGATAATCCAACGCGCGTGCGTGATCGTCCATGCCGAGGTAAACGATTGCGAGATTAAATGGCGGCACGAAGTCGCCCACGGCTTTCTTCTTTATCTCTTCAATCATGGCCAAAGCTTTAGCCTTATCGCCGGCCGCCCCATAGGCATAGCCGAGATAAGCCGCGACAAATGGCGGGGCTTGCAGGGCGTTGGCTCTCTCCAACTTCGGTATGGCAGACCGCGCGTTGCGCTGCTGAAGATCGATCCAGCCAAACTGCATCTGCGGAAAGAAGAAGGTCGCATCCAACGCCTCCGCCTTCCGGGCTTCATCCGTCGCCCGTTGGAACTTGCCCTGCCCGGCGAAAGCGAGCGTGTTATCTACAAAGATAATCGGATCCAGCGGGTCAAGTTCTGCGGCGCGCTGGCCCTCGGCGATGGATTCGTCGAAGAGGCCCTGGCAGGCAAGAGTCAGTCCAAATTGATCGTGAGCGAAGGCGTAATTGGGATTGAGCGCTATCGCCTGGCGAAATTCCTTATCGGCAGCGGCCCAATCATGCGTGTACCAACTTTTGTAATTCGCCAGAGACGTATGCGCTTCCGCCGACGCCGGATTCAGGGCAAGAGCCTTTTCCGCCGCATCTTTCGCTTTGGCATTGCCTTCCGCGGCCGTAATCACTCCTTCGTTGAAAGCTGCCCAGAGATAGGCATCGGATAAGCCAGAGTAGGCTGGAGCGAAGTTAGGATCTAACCTAACGGCTTCTTCAAATTGAGTGATTGCCTTCTTCAGGTTTTCGTCGCTGGGCCGGTTGAAAAAATAGCGACCCTTGAGGTAAGCGTCATAGGCTTCGGGATTCACGCTTGGAGCACTCGTTAGGCGCACTTGCTCGCTCGGCGTCAACTGCACTTTGATCTCGCCGGCGATAGCCGCAGCCAGCTCCGACTGCAGGGCCAGGACATCCCGTGAGTCGCGCTCGAAACTTTTCGCCCAAAGGTGCCGGTCGGCCCGAGCATCGATTAATTGTGCAGTAATCCGCACTTTGTCGCCGGAGCGCCGGACCGATCCTTCGATCACTGCATCCACGTTAAGCATCTTCGCGATCTTTGGAGCGGGCGGGCGCTGCGCACCGGCGAACTGGCTGGTCGAACTGCGCGAGATAACTCGCAGCTGGCTGATCGCAGCGAGGTCGGTCGTTAACTCATCGGTCATTCCTTCCGCGAAGTAATCCTGGCTATCGTCGCCGGAGTAGTTATCGAGCGGGAGAACCGCGAGAGATCGGATGGGGCCCCCGTCCGCAGTCGTTAGGCGCGCGCGCAACAGTTGAAAGACGAACAAGCCAGTCGCGACGGCAGCGATAACGAGTGTGATGGCGACAATCTTCCGTCCCGTTCGGCGCGTGATTGATTTGCTCGCCTTCACTTCCGACTCGCGAACAATTCCTTCCGGCGTGATTTCGAAAGCCCACGAGCAGACCAGCGCTGCCGGGAAACCGATTACGACCAAAGCGATGATTACCTGAACTGTCCATTCCGGCGCGTGGAAAGTCGGCAGCACAATCGAGGCAACTTGAATGACAAGCCACGCCACGACCGCATAAGCGACCGCGACCTTGTAGACATTGCGCCGCTTTAGCTCTGCAAAGAAGTTGTCGATTTTCACTGCGCTTCGCCAAAGATTTTTTTTACCAGCACCGCGTTAATCAGGAGCTTGGAGTAACCGACAATGTCGACAAAGAGGACATGCCCGATCTCCAACTTAACTTCTGATGACTGTTCGGATGGCATCAGATGTTAGTTTCGTGAGACTCGCATTTTAACCGACTTATTTGATCCGGCAGGTCCCCAATAAAACGTGGCGCCGCTTCAACTCGAAGAAGAAATTCGAAAGATTCATGGTCGAGTGGGCTGCCGCACCACTTTCGCCGCGTCGATGCCGATTCTACGCAACAGATCAGCGAATCGCGGATCGGAACGCAGCGGGCGGAACTCTGGGCTGGATGCAAAACCGACCATCGAGGCGGAATGCTCATCGAACGCGCGTTCGAGCCACCGAAAGACTTCGTCTTTTTCGCCCAGAGCTGCATACACCGTTGCAATCTTTTCGCCAGCGACATATTGCTGGCGCGATTTCTCGATTAGTTGTTCAAGAATAGGGCGCGCTTCCTCTCGCCGCCCCATTTTTGCGTAGGTAATCGCAAGACCCGCGCTGGGGAAATGCGTGGTCGCCTGCGCCTTTTCATAAAGCTCGATTGCCTTCTGAAACTCCCCCTTTTCGCAATATGCGTTCGCGAGTACCGGATCAAAATAAACGTAGTTTGGATCGATCTGAACAGTTCGTTTTCCCGCCTCGATCGCATCGTCAATACGGTCGGCGGCAAGATATATATTGACTGCAAAGTTGCAGCTAACTGGCGAGAGAGGATCGAGTCTCTCTGCCTGCTGAATCTCCGTTACTCCCTCCTTCAACTCGCCCTGGGCGGTTTTGAGCAACGCCATAAACAAATGTGCCGGCCCGGAATTCGGATCGATTTCCAATGCGCGTTTTAACTCTTTTTCTTCACCGGCGAGATCGCGATCGAGTATTCGTTTCGTCTCACCGAGGTAGCAATGTGCCTCGGCATCGCGTTCATCCAACGCGAGCGCTTTCGATGCCGCTTCCTTCACCTTTGGATACGCCTCAAGCGGTCTGACGTACACATCTGCCAACCAAAGCCAGGCCTTCGCAATGCCGGTCCAGCCTCGCGCGAAATTCGGATCTATATCGAGTGCACGTTGGAAAAAATCGAGACTCTTCCGCAAGCTCTCCTCGTCGCTCTTGTTCGAGAAGTACAGCCCCTGCAGATATAAATCGTACGCCTCAGTGCTTTCAGCTGCACGCGCGGAAGGCGCGACGGCAAGTTTTACCTTCAACGCATCAACAATCGAGCGTGTGATCTCATCTTGCACCGCAAAGACGCCCTGCAATTCGCGCTCATACGTGTTCGACCACATGTGGAAGCCATCGCGCGCGTTGATTAACTGCGCGCTAATCCGAATCCGATCTCCCTCGCGACGCAGGCTACCTTCGAGAATGTTGGCAACGCCGAGCTTCCGTCCGACCTCAGCAACATCTGCATTCTTGCCTTTGAACGAGAATGACGAGGTGCGCGCGACTACGCGCAATCCCTTAATCTGCGCCAGAGCGTCGAGAATCTCTTCACTAATTCCATCGCAAAAATATTCCTGGTCGTGCGCCTGGCTAAGATCAGCGAATGGAAGGACCGCAATGCTTTTTTCCGGAATCGATGACGCCTTATTGCTGGTTGAAGATCGCAGCGACTTCAGGATCGCTGGCGTAAAAATGATCGCGGGAACACCGAGACCGATCAAAACAATCGCCGCCATGACGATTATCCGAAAACCGGCAAATTGTTTTCGCCCGGCAGGAGATCGCTTCTGCACAGCAAGACGTCTGGGCAGCGCCGCGTTGCCCGCGTCATTGGTGTAGAGATTTACGATCGAAACGCGCACTCCGTGCTTCACTTCGCATTCGCCGAGATCGTGAAGGTATGGCTGCCAGCGCGGATAATGCTCAAGGTCTTCAGCGACGTGCTTCGAGAGCAGAATGTGCCCAGCATCTCCGCAATCCATGACGCGTTGGGCGATGTTTATTCCCGCGCCGGCGAGATTCGACTGTTCATTCAGATCGGTGACTGCGTTCACCGGGCCACTGTGGATTCCCATGCGCACTCGAAGCTCGGGATGCCTTTTTAGTTCCTTCGCAATTTCGAGCGCGCACAACACCGGCGCTTCAGGCGTTGTTCGAAATACGAGCGCTCCGCCGTCACCGGTAGGCAATCGCAACAGTTTTCCTTCGGCTTCCGCCGCACGGAACTCAGCGGTGCTACGTACAATCTTCTTCAGTGTCTCGAGGTGTTCGCTCTGTTGCGTAATCAGTAGCTGCGAATAGCCGACGATGTCGATGAACAAGACATGCCCGATCTCCAGCTTAACTTCTGATGACGTACCAAAAGACATCTCTAATCGCCAGCCTCTTTGGACGAGCAACGGGCTGGCGACGCGTATGCGACGGCGAGGTTGTGAACGTTGCGCCGTCTTAGCTCCGGGAAGAACCCTTGGGGATTCACGCCCTGCTTTTTGCCACAGCGTCGGCGAATGAGCAAACCTGCTTTACGTCATTCTCCTCAACGCCGGTAGCTCCGAAGCCCTCTCTACTACTGTGAATCCTTCTATTTCTTTTCCGAAGGAGATGAACCGGCCGCTGGCAGATCAGAACTAAACATGTCGGCAGCGACCTTCCATTTGCCATCGGATTGTTTTTTCCAAACCTCACAGTACTTGCCTTTATCTTTGGTGCCGTCTTTCAGCGTCATCTCGTAGGCGCCGATCAAATACCCCATATCCCCGGAGTTCGCCATTTCGACGCGAGTAGTTTTCCAACTGATGTCCGTCAGGCTGTCGAAAAAGCCTTTCCATAAATTCCGAATGCCGTCCTTTGTCCTGACTGCAGCCTGATTCGGCGGAAGCACAACCGCATCATCCGCGTAAAACGACACCGTTTTATCGAGATCCTTGGCAGCGGCGACTTTTGACCATTGCTCATCAGCGTCACGGACTGCTTTCTCATCGGCGCCAGCAGCGAATGCCAGCGTTACCGGAAGTAAAGCAACGCAAACGACAAGAATGAATTGTTTCATTTTCATGGATCAATCGAAGTCTGGCCGGATAAGGATCGTCAAGACTTCTTTGGGCGTTTACGGTCAAGGCGAGCAGATGCAGGATCTGTTCGGCCTTGCGGCGTATGGCGTACCGAAATTTCCCTGCCCATTTGCTGATCGCTCAAAAATTGGGGCTGATACATGAAATTAGCTTTGGTTTGTCTTCAGCCGATTCGTGTGTTTTGTGGGCGAAATTCAACAGAGAAATCTAATGGCAACTCAAAAAACTGAATCGAAACGTCTGGTTTCATATGACATCGCAGAATGGGCGTGTGCGCTGAAATACGAACATCTGTCGCCCGAAGCCATTCAGGCCGCGAAATTATTCTGGTTCGATTCCATCGGCTGCGCCTTGGGTGGCAGCCAGCAGGAGGACGCCAAAATTTTGCTGAAGCATCATCGGACGATGAGCGGCGGCAATGGGAAAGCCACCGCATTTGTCTCCGGATTCAAAACGAACCCGGTCGACGCCGCATTCATGAATGGACACATGATCCGCGCGATGGATTATAACGACATCTATTGGAAAGCGGACCCGTGTCACCCGAGCGATCTCATCGCAGCTCCGCTGGCACTCTGCGAGAGTGAAGGCTTGAGCGGCAAAGATTTAATTCTCGCCACGATCATCGCGTACGAAATTGAGATGCGCCTTTGCGAAATCGGCCGCCCGGGCGTGCGCGAGTACGGCTGGCACCACGCAACCTTGAGTGCGTTCGCCGCTCCTGTCGCGGCAGGACGCGTGCTTAATCTCACGCCCGACCAAATGGTCTCGGCAATTGGCATAAGCGCCGCCCGAACCTTTTGTCCGGGCGCGGTCACAGCGGGCAAGTTGACCAACATGAAGAACACGGTCGATCCCTGGGCCGGTCGAATGGGCGCCGAGAGCGCGTTGCTCGCTCGAGAAGGATTCTCCGGTCCGGAACACATGATCGATGGGAAGGAAGGTTTGTTTGCAGTGTTCGGCCACGTCCAATACAAGGGACAACCGGCCAGCTTCGATGGCGAAGGTTTGATCAAAGATCTGCCAACATCGCCGAAATCACATTATCGGATTCTCGATTGCGGGATGAAAAGTTTTCCCATTGAAGCGCTGAGCCACGCGCCGCTCACGGCCATGATGAAGACCGTCAAGGACAACAAGATCAAGGCTAACGACGTGAAGGAAATCAAAGTCGAAGTGATCGCGCGCGCGGCGGATATCCTTGGCGATCCACACAAGTATCGGCCTGACTCAAAAGAAACGGCCGATCATTCCCTCCCTTATTGCATGGCAGTCGGGCTCGTAGACGGAATGGTTACACCACTGCAATTCAAAGAGGCGCGGGTGCTCGATAAATTGCTGATTCCGATCATGGACAAAGTGAAAGTCGTCGCGAACGATGAATTCGAATCGCTCTTTCCAAAATTTCAGCCGAGTCGCGTCACGATTACGACGAATGATGGTAAGGAGTATTCGACGCGTGTCGATGTTCCCAAAGGCGATCCGCGCGATCCGATGACCGAAGAAGAAATCGCGGTCAAATTCACCGCGCTCGGCGGCGATGTGATCGGCAAAAACCAGTGCGAAAAATTGCGCAAGTGCATCATGAACATTGACAGCGCGAACAGTGTTGATGAATTACTGCAACTGACGGTCGCGCAGTAAATCCGGGGAGCGCACGCGCCTCGCGTGCACTTTTCGGCGCCCTCGCCGAAAACTCTGCAAACCCGTACTGTTGAGAGTTCAAGTTCGCGATCGCGAGGGCGCGATCGCCAGCACGCGAGGCGCGTGCGCTCCCCAGACCGCCACAAAAAGCGGTGCGGAGACTCACCGTAATGCTAAAGCACTTCGTGCGAAATGTACCCAGCGCTTAATTCGGTCGCGAAGCTGTAGGAGTGCGACGCGTCCTCGCGTCGCTTTGGGAACGCATCTACGCAGTGCCGCTCCCCTCGCCTGCGCCGAACTGAATGCCCTGCGCCAGCGGAAGCTCGGTTGAGAAGTTGATCGTGTTCGTCTGACGCCGCATGTAGTACTTCCAGCAATCGCTCCCGCTCTCACGTCCGCCGCCGGTTTGTTTTTCGCCGCCGAACGCGCCACCGATCTCTGCTCCGCTGGTGCCGGTGTTTACATTGGCAATTCCGCAATCGCTTCCGACTGCGCTTACGAATTTTTCCGCTTCACGCACGTCGTTGGTAAAAATCGATGAGGTCAATCCCTGCGGCACTCCGTTGTGAATCGCGATTGCTTCGTCAAAATCGCGATACGTCATCAGATACAGCAATGGTCCGAAGGTTTCATGTTTCACGATTTCAAGATCCGGCTTCGCAGCAGCCAGGCATGGCTTCATATAAGCTCCGCCAGGAACGGTGAGCCGCTCCCCGCCGTAGAGCACCTCGCCACCTTCATCTTTCAACTTCTGGATGGACTCCTGCACCATATCGACAGCGTGCCTGTCGATCAGGGGACCCATCACAGTCTTGCGATCCAGCGGGTTCCCGATGGGCAAGCTCTTGTAACCAGCAAGAAGTTTATCGCGAACCTTCGCCGCAACTAACTCGTGCATGATCACCCGACGCGTCGAAGTGCAACGCTGTCCGGCCGTGCCTACCGCGCCGAAAAAGATTGACTGCACCGCCATGTCGAGATCTGCGCTCGGCGTGACAATTAGCCCGTTATTGCCGCCGAGCTCCAGAATCGTCCGGCCCAGCCGCCCGTTAACCGCTTTCGCGACATTAAATCCCATGTTCGTCGAGCCTGTTGCCGATACCAGCGGAATCCCCGGATCATCCGCCAATTTTTGGCCGACTGTTTTCCGATCTCCGACCATCAAAGTAAAAATCGCCGGGTCCGCGCCGGTCTCGCGGCAGACGCGCTCCGCAATTTTAGTGACTGCAATTGCGGTAAGCGGCGTTTTTTCCGACGGCTTCCAAATCGTCGCGTCACCGCAGACCGCGGCGAGAGCGGCGTTCCACGACCAGACTGCGACAGGGAAATTGAACGCGCTAATCACTGCGACTACACCGAGCGGGTGCCATTGTTCCATCAGACGATGGTTCGGGCGCTCCGACTGAATCGTTAGGCCATAAAGCATTCGCGACTGACCGACGGCGAAATCGCAAATGTCGATCATCTCCTGCACTTCGCCTTCGCCTTCAGCGATGATTTTTCCGGTCTCCAGCGTCACAAGCTGACCGAGCTCATGTTTCAATTCACGCAAACCATTACCGAGGCGGCGAACCGTCTCGCCGCGTACCGGTCCAGGGGTGACGCGCCATTTCGCAAAAGCTTCGTGCGCGCGTGAAAGCGCTTTCTTGTAATCGTCGGCAGAAGCGGTGTGGACACTGGCGAGTCGGCGTCCGTCGATCGGCGAAATCTTGTCAAACATCGTGCCACCGCCACGCCATTCGCCGTCAAACACGCCGGCGTTGTCGTCGGCCAGACCCAGTTTTTCCAGAGGTGTTTTCATAAGTTTTAGGCTTCTGTCATTCTGAGCGAAGCGAAGAATCTCAGATCATATCTTCGACTTTATATAGGCGCTCATACACAGTGGGCTGCTGTTCCCAGTCATCGCTCAGGTCCAGCCAGCGTGGGTTCGTTTGCTCAACAAGAGCAATTTTTCTACTGCGGCGCCAGCCTTTGAGCTTCTGCTCACACGCGATCGCGTCATTGACGTTCCGAAAGTGCTCAACCCAGACGAGCCGGTTCAAGTGATATCGTTTTGCAAATCCTTCTACTTCCCCGCATCGGTGTTGGTACAAACGGCGTTGAACGTTGTTTGTGATTCCGATGTACAACGTAGTTTGGTGTTTGTTAGCGAGAATGTACACCCAATAGTCGTGGTCGCGTATTCGTCTCAAAAATAATCAGAGATGTTTCGCTTCGCTCAACATGACAGGATTGCACGCGCCAGCCCTTCAACCATCTTACCGACGTCTTTCCCGGCAGAATTTGCGCATCAACTCCATCGCTTCATCAATCGCTTCCGCAGTGATGTCGAGCGCCGGACGGAAACGGATCGAGTTCTCGCCGGACCGAAGCGTCAACACACCGAGGTCGAAAAAGCCATGCCAAAATTCTTCGCGCGTTTTCGCATCGGGAAGATCGAACGCGAGAAATACTCCGCGGCCCCGTGCAGCAGAAATCAGCGGCTCTTCAGTTTCCAGTTCGCGCAATTGATCGAGAAAATAAGCTCCTACCTTCCCAGCGTTCTCAACCAGATGTTCCTGCTCGATGATGCGCAGATAATGCGTCGAGCGCACCATGTCGGTGAAGTTCCCGCCCCATGTTGAATTTAGGCGGCTGGGCAATCGAAAAGCGTTGTCTTTCACTTCATCCATACGCGGCCCCGCCATCACACCGCACACCTGCGCTTTTTTTCCGAACGCCATTAGATCGGGCAAGACGTCGAAATGTTCGCAGCACCAGTTACGTCCCGTCGCGCCCATGCCGCATTGCACTTCGTCGAAGATTAAGAGGATATCGTTCTCGTCGGCAATCGTTCGCAGTTTTCGCAGCCATTCACCGCGGAAATGATTGTCGCCCCCCTCGCCCTGGATGGGCTCGATGATGATCGCGCAGATGTCGATGTTGCGTTGGTCGATGAAGTCGCAAATCTCACGCTCGGCTTTTCGTTCGCGCTCGATCACGTCCGCTTCGCGTTCCGATTCCGGCAGCGAAAAGTCGATGCTCGGACAAGAGACGCGGGGCCAATCAAATTTCGCAAATAAATCCGTTTTACGCGGATCGGTATTGGTCAGGCTCATGGTGTAACCGCTCCGCCCATGGAATGCGTGACGGAAATGCAACACCTGCGTGCCGCGCTCACCATGACCAGCAGCCATGTTCTTACGAACTTTCCAATCCATGGCTGCCTTCAAACAATTCTCCACCGCCAGCGCGCCGCCTTCGATGAACAAAAATCGCTCGAGCGGAGGCAATCCAACGACGCGCTCGAACGTTGCCACAAATTCGGCGTAGCCGGCTGAATAAACATCCGAGTTCGCGATCTTCACTTTTGCCGCACGCAAGAGATCGCGCTGCACTTGTGGATCATCGAAATGCGGATGGTTAAACCCGACCGTCAGTGACCCAAAAAAACCGTAGAGATCGATCAGGCGCCGATTATCGACTCGATTGTACAAGTATGAGCCGCGACTTTTGTCCAGATCGACGACAATCTTGAAACCATCCAGCAGGACATGCTCCTCGATCGTGTGAAGGACTTTCGCAGGCGCCAATGTCTTTTCTGTTTCGCTTTTTGGCGTGCGCTTTCGGGTGGCAGGTGTCTCCGCGAGGACGGGTGCGATACTCATCCAAGATCGTAATCTGTGGCGTTGAGGCGGTCAACGGGTGGAGCGCGGCCATCTTGCCCACTATGTCCGGTATTTTGCCGGGCATTCTTAAAGACAGGAATTGCAAGACGGTTGTAACCCGGAGAGGACCGCCGGCACTATGCCGGCAGGAGCGAGCAAAATGCTCGCGCTCCCCAAGACGATTTACACAATCCCCTGACGCAGCAGCTCGTGCTTACCGGCTAGCGAATCCTGCACGAGATTGTATCCGCGCTTGTCGGCGTTGCGCGCGGTGCCGGCGAAATAATGATCGATTCGCATGCGCGCCGAACGGCAAAAATAATCCGCGACGGAAAGGATTTCATCGGTCGGTTTGCCCTTGCCGAGCAGCCATTGCGCGTAAGAACATGTGGCGCTGATCGCAAACACGTCCGGTCGCGACCGACAAATGGTGGCAGCAATAATCGCCGCGGCCGAGTTTCGGTGCAAACCACGCTATGGCGTGAAACAGACCGCCTCGTCATTGCGAATCAGGGACCTATCCTCGACGTGGCGTGGGGGCGCGGAGGCGGCGTGGGATGAGGCCTGGGGGTGGGGTGATGTCTCGGAGTAGCTGTTGGGCTTGAGGTAGGTGTAGCCGTTACGGTCGCTGTTGGGGTAGGCGTCGGCGTGACTGTTGGCGTTGCCGTCGGGGTAACAGTGGGCGTGGAAGTCGGTGTGACAGTTGGCGTCGGCGTGACTGTGGGAGTTGCCGTCGGGGTGACACTGGGCGTCGAAGTCGGTGTGACAGTTGGCGTCGGCGTAACTGTAGGAGTCGCCGTCGGACTAGGTGTGGGCGTTACACTCGGAGTAGGTGTCGGCGTTGTCAGGCATTCAGTGATAGCAACCGTGTCTATGAGCCAGCCTGCCGCAAAGTTGCTGTTGTCGCTGCTCAATCGCCACCGTAGCACAATGTTTTGGCCAGCCGCTGCCGCCGGCAGATTCACAGTCGTCGTAACGAATCCCGCGGAGTAGCCGCTCCATGCATGGCGACCTCCGATCGGACTCTGAAAGCTGCTGCTGATCGTGTTTGTATAACCGCCAACCGCAAAGCTCCCGCCCGCTTCAAGGATATCTTGGAAGGCTCCGCCGCCGATGCTGATCTCCAGCACGCCGCCATCAAAGCCCCTCTCCAGATCCAGGTTCTGGCGGAAGGTCAATTGGGCGGAGGTACTCTGAATAGCAATGCTGGGCGAGTCGAGCCGCTTGTCGCTGATTTCCTCCGGATCGTTCACAAATGCGGCATTGGGCAACGAATCGGCCGGAGGAAACAGATCCCCGGAATCGGAAGTCACCCACAAGATGCCGTCTGGATCGATCGCATTTGTAGCTATCCAACCAGGAGGCAGCGCAGGTGGCGTC
>JBLMXH010000142.1:0-2996 GCA_050257685.1 Nitrospirota bacterium | reverse complement strand
CGATGTCCTAATCGCCCGTAAAAAGGTCATGGCAGCTCGGGGCGGCTTTATCGAAGCGCGTTCGGGATATCTTCCGTCGTTGTCCTCGAGCGGACTTTACGACAAGCGGCAGACTCAAAGCGAGACCAACCTCCGGCAGGAAGATTACAATGCCATTGTGAAGCTCGAGCAGAACATTTATACCGGCGGGGCAGTTGGCAGTCAGGTGGCAATTGCACAGTTCAACATCGCGAAGGCAAATTATGACCTTCAGGAAACCGTCAGCAACGCCATCATGGATGTGCGCATCGCGTTCGACGAGCTGCTGCTGAACCGGGCGAAAGTTCGCGTACGCGAAGATTCCGTGCGCGTACTCGACGAGGAACTTAAGAGCCAGCAGGAAAGCTTTACGGCTGGAATCGTCGGCAAACTGAATGTGCAACGAGCCGAGGTGGCGCTCGCTAATGAGCGGCCAGAGCTGTTCGATGCCCAGACCGAACTGAAAAATTCCTATCTGCGCCTAGCTGAACTCCTCGGAATCGATATCCATCCCGGAGCACCGAGCCCGCCGTGTGAGATTTCGGGCGAATTACAGTATCGACCCAATCATCCGGACCTAAACAGTTGCCTGGCCCGGGCTGACGCGAATCGCCCGACCATTAAGGCGCGGGAAATAGATATCCAGATTGAAGATCGCCAATACGTCCTCGACCGAAGCGCGACGCGTCCACACGTGCGCGCTTTTTCGGGATACGAAGTTTACAGCGAGCGAGACCCGGATGTTGGTCCGGAATTCAACTACGGCGGCGTAGTAGGGATAAACGCCACCTGGAACATCTTCGACGGGTTCGCAACCAAAGGGCGGATCAAAGCGACGCGAGCCCGGCGTGAGGCGGCAGCAGAAGCACTGGCGGCGGCGCGGCGCACTGTTGCCTCGGAAGTGCGCAGCGCATTTTTCGACCTTCAACAGGCCGACCGCGTACTGGAAAATGAAACACGCAATGTGCAAACCGCCGATGAAGCGCTCGACATGGCCAAAGGCAATTTCGCTGCGGGATTGGGAACACAGCTCGATGTTTTGCAAGCGGCATCGGACGTGACCCGAACGCGCACCACCAGGTTGAGCGCCATCTACCTCCATAACGTGGCTCTGGCTCGTCTTGCACATGCCTGCGCCAGTTCAGCGGAGGCGCTGAATTTCGGAGCCGACTTCAAACAAGCAAAAACCGAAAATCCTAACGCGGCGCATGCTGCCGACGTAGCAAAGCCACCGCAAAAAATGAGTCAGCGATGAAGCCACGGTTAAAATTGGCGGTCCAATCTGTAGCTATCGCGCTACGGACGACGCGCGAGAACGTTCGCACCCGGCTTTCGCGTGCGCTTTCCACCGGGGACCGGCTACAGCATGCAGCAATTGTCCGCATCCTCGCTTTGATTCTGATGGGGTCATTCGTGCATGCGGCCAGCGCGATCACCCTGCAACAGGTTTTAAGTACAACGTTGGAGAAAAACCCCGCCATCCAGGAAGCCAAATCCGGGCTGGAGCAAGCGGCCGGGAAGCGGCTGGTTTTTCGCTCCGTTATCTGGCCCGATTTCCTGGTAGGCGTACCGGCTGGCCTTCAGGCAGGTCACCGTTCTGGCGAAAATGGAGTAAAAGGCTTTGCCATCGGACGCGCCTGGCTCAACCAAACTTTGTTCGACATGGCTGTGCCGCCGTCGCTTAGACGTGGAGACGTGGAAGTCCTGATCGCCCCACAGCAATTGAATGTCACCGTTGTGGAGCAGTTACATGCGGCCCGACTGGCGTTTTACGCGGCACTTTACAATCGGTCGCTTGAAATTATCCGAGACGAACAACGCCAGAAATTGCAAGAGAATGTCGCTACCCAAAAAAATCGTTTCGAAGCGGGATTGACCAATAAAAGCGCGTTCACCAGCGCAACTGTTGAGGCCGATCAGTTAGTCAAACAAATTGAGAGCGCCCATCGCGCATATCAGGACGCGCAATTGAAATTGGCAGAGGCCATGGCGATCGACCCTGCAAGATCATCATTGCCCGAGCCGGAAGGTGAACTGGAGTTTGTTCCGATGCATCTCGATGTTGCGTCGGAAACAGCGGCCGCTCTACAACGAAGAGCTGACCTCAAACTCGCTCGTCTATTCGTGAGTGCTGCCAACCAGGACGAACGAATCATCGCTGCCGGCTATTATCCTGCCGTTGCGGGAAATATGCGTGGCGAGTACGTCCCGGTCAAAGGCATTCATCGGCAGGAATCAACCAGCAAAACACAGGATTTCATCGGATCCGAGATTATGGAAAGGGCGACATACACATGGCGGGTGATTGATAACGGGAACGTAGGTGGCGCAGTGCTAAAGGCGCGGGCCGCACGCGAGGAAAACGAACTGACGTGCAGAAAGCTCGAAGCCAATGTAAGCCGCGAGCTCTCGCGGATCGCCAACAGCCTGCAGGCAATCGACGCTCGTGAAACATCGCTTTCAGACGCCTCCACCGCCGCAGAAGAAGGAGCGCGCACGGTGCGGGAAAATGTGGCCACTGGTCTTGTGTCACCGCTCGAATACCGCATTACTCAAAACGCTTTCTTGAAAACCAGGAGCGGTCTTCTGGATGCTCGTTATCAGCACAATCTCGCGCTCGCCGAATGGGACCGTGCCACTGGCCGTTATTTTCAATTTTCAGACGAATCCCGGGAGTCGCGCCCGCCGGGAAAGTAATTCGCCGGCTGTCGAAGCCCTACAGCTGCTTAGCGCCAGGGGTTTACCCTTCGGGCCTGCAGTACCACCCGACTTTCCGCCGGTTTGAATTCCACCGCGGATCATTCGAGTGTCGAACAGAATCTCCGCCGCAGTGTCTTGGCAATAATGGCTTCGAATGTCTTTCACCAGATGAAAACCACCACGGCTACGCCGGGCCACGCGGTTATTGCAAAGAGCAACCGCGAACAGCACACTAGTTCTCCAAAACTGAAATTGCCGAAATCCAAAGCAATCTTGTC
>JBLMXH010000141.1:0-4967 GCA_050257685.1 Nitrospirota bacterium | reverse complement strand
TCAGCGAGTCATTAACGATCTCGCCCATCGATGCGATGCGCCTGTTTTCGAGCCGCACATCACAGTTCACGTCGGAGCGGATCGAGCTGATGCAGGTGAGAAGGCACTCAGGGAAGCAGCGTGCCAATGCAAAGTGATCAAGTTGAAACCGATTGGCATTCATCACTCCGATGAGTTTATCAAAACCCTCTTTGTGCAACTCGCCATGAGTGCACAACTGCGGCAATTCAATGATGTGATTCGCCAGGCGGCGAACGATTCGTCAAAGTACGAACTAAAGCCGCACTTAAGTTTGCTTTACCAGAATTTGGCAGCAGCAATGCGAATCGAACTGGCAGCTTCAATCAGAGTGCCATTTTCTGAGATCCCTTTCAATTCGCTCCAAGCGATCCGGTGTGTTTCACCTACGCGAACCCGTGCAGACGTGGAAGCATGGAAGCTGATAGCGACAAGAATGCTGCGATGAACCCAATTGCAATCCTAGATCACATATGTGATCAAACACTGCAATACATGCATCCGCGCAGTCGCTTAGTACTGGCAACCAGCAGCGGGTATGTGGCAGCTTACACTTCGATGATCCGATACGGTTTTCCGGTTTTGTGCAGCACCGGCGCTGACACATTGTAAACAGGAATCCCCGTCGAAGTTTTCCCATCGGTGATTCCGTTATGAGCGTGCCCATGGAACACCGTGGTGACGCGGAATCGATTGATCGGTTCCTCGAGACGACTGGAACCGAGGAAGGCATAGATTTCAGGATCTTCCCCCTGCAACGTCTCTCGAATTGGCGAGTAATGCAGTATGACGATGCGCCGATCGGTTTGTAGTTTCACGAGAGCCTGCTCGAGGCGAATGGCGTGGCTGATTGATTCCTGCACGAATTGTTTAATGAGCGGCTCGCCCCACGCGTTGAGCATGCGCCGTCCGAAACCGCCGCCGAACCCGCAGATGCCCGCGAAGCCAACGCCTGCAATTTCGACCGCTTCCCCGTTAAGCATGGTGACGCCGTTCTGATCGAGAATGTTCGCGACAGTTTCCGGATGGCCGGATTCATAGTCATGGTTACCAATCACACCGATACAGGGGATTCTCACCGCGCTGCGAATATCGGCAGCGAGTTCTTCCGCTTCTTCGGGTAGTCCGTATTCAGTGAGATCCCCGCAGAGCAGCAGCACGTCCGCGCTACCCGAAATCTCGGCAAACGCATCGTGCATCTTTCCACGCGAATGTTTCGCGTAATGTAGGTCTGCAGTCGCAGCGATACGTAATCCTCGTTTTGGCATCGCTTTAAGAAACGAAATGGCCGCTAAGGATGGACGTTTCGCGTAAGCATCCCCGCAGCCATGCACGCGTGTAGCGGTTCAACTGCGTAATTGATGAGTAATGACTGCAACCACAGCAACGGCAGTTCCGGTGATCCGTGGCGAAGGCAGCCGTAATGAGTTCCATCGCAGGTCAGTGGCAGCGTTATATGCGGCCGAGGTTCCGTTCCTGATTGGCGGGGCGTACATGGTGGAGGTGTGCGGAGGTGTGTCGCGTAGCACAAAGGACTTCGATCTCTATGTTCGGCCAAAGCATGTAGACGCTGCGCTCAGAGCGCTGGCGCGTGCGGGGTACAAGACCGAACTTACCTTCCCGCATTGGCTGGCCAAAGGTACATACGACGGAGATATCCTTGATCTGATTTTTCGCGCCGGCAATGGGTTGTGCGAAGTCGATGATTCGTGGTTCGACCGCGCGCGCGACGACGAGCTACTGGGCGTACCGGTGAAACTTTGCGCGCCCGAGGAAATGATTTGGATGAAAGCGTACATCATGGAACGCGAACGATTCGACGGCGCCGACATCGCGCACATTCTTCGCTGCTGCGCGGCAGATATTGACTGGCCGCACTTGGTTCGCCGCTTCGGTCCTGATTGGCGCGTATTACTCAGTCATTTGGTCCTGTTCGGCTACATCTATCCGGGAGAACGCACGCTAATCCCGGCGGCGGTCATGGAAGAGTTGATTACACGGCTTCGCAGCGAAGCGACGACTGCCGGGCCAGAACGATTATGCCGCGGCACACTTCTTTCGCGCCAGCAATACCTGGTGGACATACAGGAGTGGGGCTTTCGAGATGCACGCTTACAAGAGCGTGTTCAGATGAGTGAGGACGACATCGCCCAATGGACGGACGCAATAGAGAAAGAACAGTGACCGTGGCTGTAGCGTGTGCTTGTCCTCAGCGCACTTCCACGGCCACTGCGGCGGTGTAACATTCGGCGACGGCGACTCTGATGGCGGCGCAATTGCAGACCTCTCGATGAGCTTGGTCTTCGCTTCTTCGACTAGCTTTTTCTCTTCCGGATAAACTTTGCCGCTTTCGGCAACAGCTATGTAATCCTTTGCCTGTTCTAATTGGTTTGCCTCGGCGAGCACCAGCGCGACGTAAACGGCTGTGTGGACATCGTGCAACTGCTCGGGCGGTAAACTTTGGACGATTGAAAGAGCCTCTGGATTTCTGGCAAGACGATGAAGTGAAAACGCATACGTTACAGCGCAATTGGCGTCATTCGGCGCGCGGTCATAAGCCTCCTTGGCGAATTGATGTGAGCGTTCGGTGTTTTCACCAAGGTTCAAGCCGAGCCGCGCCAGGTCTGCAGTGATAGGTGCCTCGTTAGGCGAACTTTCATGAAGGCGTTCGAGAACTGCGTACAGCTTCATCATTTCATCACGGGCCCGATAGAGCTCGCGAAGATTATCGAGCGCTTCGCGGCGCATCGTTGGATTTTCTTCGATGCTCACCCAGAGTTCTTCGGCTTGGTTCGCCAGCTGCCACTTTGTGGCCAGGCGGGCGAGGGTAAGTTTGCGTTCCGGATCGTCTTTTGACCGTTCAGCAGCAGACTGCCAAACCGCTTCGAACTGAGATGCGTTGCCTGGTCGTAAGTGCCGCTCCGCGATTGCGTCGTACGCCAACCGCAGGTATTCGGCATCGCCCCAATGTCCGGTTCGCGTCCAGCGTTTCAGACGCGACCAATTTTTCACGGTTGCATAAGCATCCGCGACTGCCACGGAGGCAGGCGGCGAGCTCAACCGTGCTGCCGGCAATTTATCGACCCATTTTACCACGTCTCCAGCGAGTCCGTTCTGGTTCATCCACTCCATCAGCGACGCGAGGTCAGATGCATCACGCGCTGCAAACGGTTTCACTTTCTCAAGGAGTTGCCGGAATTTTTTCTCGTCCAGTTTGCGATAGAAATTCAGACAAAGCAGGTAATCGCCGAACGTAACTTCTGGTGACATTTGGAGTTGTTGCGCAAAACTATCCGCCGCGATGCGGTCGTTACGTTCTACTGCATCATTGAGTAACGCCCGTAGCGCACCGGTTCGGTACGGCGCCACCGTGCTAAGTCGTTCCAGCGTGTCGCGTGCGTTCTTACTCTTTTCCGTGTCTTTCGAACGAATTTGCAGGGCCGCGAGATTGAATTGATAGAGCTCGTTCTTCGGTTCTTTCGTTACCGCAGCTGCGAATTGTTCTTCCTGCTCGGCAAAATTTCCCTCTGCGCGCGCCAGCCAACCGGCAACGACGTGAAAGGCTGCGCTGTCCCGATTGGTCGAAGAGACTCGATTTAGTGCTTCGCGGGCAAGATCAAGCTTTCCAAACCGGAGCGCTGCGGAAGCAAGGTTAAGCTGGCTCTCGGGGTCTTTTGGCAACAACCGCGCTATCTGCTCGCGCCATGCAATTGCCTCTTCAAGATTTTGTCTTTCCGCCGTCTCTGCCAGGATCGACAGCGCTGCGATAGAATCCGGATGCCCCCGGGCGAGTTCCTGTGCGATTTGCGCTGCTTCGCTGAGACGCCCCTCCTGTAAAAATGTGGTCGCCTTTTGCACTAACCCGCGTTCGCGCCAGTGCTCATAGAACTTTGAGCCGTAACTGACGACGAAAACGCCTAACAAGGCGATTGCCAGTGCCGCAATGGCTACCCTCAGGCGACTTCCCCTGAGCTCTCGTTGCAAAGTCGACTCCGTTCCACTAGACGATTGTCGACCACTGGCTTGTTCGACGTGGTCGAAATGATCGGGCACTTCGTGCGTTGAGTCGACGTCACTCCATCCATTTCTCCCTTTCATGCAGGGTATTTGCTGTGCTAACGATGAGTCGATACTTCGATTTCTTCAGCCGTGAGAGCGGTTTCGATTGGCATAGACTCTTCCCGCAGACTTGGCCCCCAAACGTAACGCCCAAAAAGCACCTTCAGGGTGGCAGTGAGCGGCACAGCAAGGAGCGGACCGATGACGCCGCCAATGATCAAGCCCCAGACAAAGATCGACACAATTACCGTCATTGGATGTAACCCAACGTAGCTTCCGACGATTCGTGGTGCGTAGAGAAGACCTTCCAGGTTCTGGATGGCAATGAAAATCAAGGTCACGATGATCGGGTGCGTCCAATCGCCCCATTGGAATGCTGCGATAAGAACAGCCGGCACCCAGCAAATGACGATTCCGATATACGGAATCATAGTGAGCACCACCACCATTGCGCCAATGACTGCCGCGAAATTCAGCCCTACCAAAGTCAATGCGATGCCGATGAGAATACCGTCGACTAAACAGACAAGAAGCTGACCGCGGAAGTACGCGACAACATACGAGTTGATTTGTGATATCACCTCCGCCACTTCGTTTTTTAGCGGCGACGCGCGCAACGGCAGGTAATCGGTCCACCTTTCCTCAATGCGCGGCTTTTCTTTCAATAGAAAGAACAGATAGACCGGCACCAGGATAAGACTGAGCAAGAAACCGGTAGCGCCGAGAAATCCGCCGATACTTGTTTTCAAAATATTCCACAGTTTTCCCAGCAAAGCCGGCAGCGCTTCCTGCAACTTGGGCATTTGTTTTTCCACGTACGCTTGAATGCGCTGACGTTCGGCGCTGCTCAGCTTGGGCTGGGTCGGTGCGATTACCTCAGTGGCAGGAGA
>JBLMXH010000140.1:0-8883 GCA_050257685.1 Nitrospirota bacterium | reverse complement strand
CGCGCTCGCCAACACGCCAGACGCGTGTGCTCCCCAGAATTTCTGCTATCTCGGTCGTAAGTGTTTCGCTGGTGCTTGGGCTTTGGGGCTTTAGAATGACTTCATGGCTCATGTAAAAATCGAAACAATTAAGAACGGTCCTTACATCGTGACCGGCGAAGTGGAATTGACCGATGCGGATGGAAACAAATTCCCTGCCGAAAAGCGAATGGCGCTGTGTCGCTGCGGCGCGTCGACAGAAAAACCTTTTTGTGACGGCACACACTCGAAGATCGGCTTTAAGGCTGCAGAGAAAGCGGTACCGCAATCCAAAGAATGACGGATGTTTGACGTAAGATGTTTGGTGTCTGATGTGCTCTTATGATCTCGCGTTTATCTGCTCTTTTTTTGGTTCTGTCGCTGGCTACAGCCGCGTACGCGGAGAAGATTTCCCTTGTCGGCGCGACGGTAATTAACCCGGCCGATGGCAAAGTTCTGCCGAACGCCACCGTTGTCATCGACGGCGACAAGATTGAACGCGTGGCGATGGGTAAACAGGACGCTGCCACGCTCGGCAGACAAATCAGTTGTGTCGGCAAATTCATTTTGCCGGGTTACATCGACACGCACGTGCATTTCTTCCAATCGGCGGATTTGTTCACGCGACCGGACGGTGCCGATTTTAACAGCATTCGTCCTTACAAAGACGAAGTCACATGGATCAAATCGCATCTCGACGACGTCTTTGCTCGCTACATTCGCTGCGGCATAACCAGTGTCGTTGATGTCGGCGGACCGATGTGGAACTTTGAAGTCCGCAAGAAGGCCAATGAAACCGCCAAAGCGCCGCGGGTAGCGGTGGCGGGCCCGCTCATTTCAAGCGTATCGCGCGAGAAACTCGATCTCGGCGACCCGCCAATTGTGAAAATCGACACGCCGGATCAGGCACGCGATTTTGTTCGCAAACTGGCGGAACAAAAACCGGATCTGGTGAAGATCTGGTACATCGTCGACAAGGATCATCCGGTCGATGCTTTTCGGCCTATCGTCCGCGCGACGGTTGAAGAGAGTCACGCACACAAAATTCGCGTAGCTGTGCACGCGACCGAACTCGAGACTGCCCGCGCGGCAGTAGAAGAAGGCGCGGACGTGCTTGTCCACAGCGTGATTGATCAACCCGTCGATGACGGTTTTGTGAAGCTATTGAAGGATCGCCACGTCATTTTGTGTCCGACACTGGTGGTCTTTGAACGGTACGGTCGAACGTTTTCGCACCAATTGAATCTCACTCCAGAGGAAGAAAAGTGGGGCAACCCCGAAGTGATCGCGTCACTCGATGTAACAAAGATTCCGCAGGACAAATTGCCACAAAGAGTCAAAGACGCGCTTGCTGATCCGAAGGCTGGGCTCGATCGGATCAAGAAGACGTACGATGTCGCGCTGCCGAATTTGAAAAAGCTGGAAGACGCGGGTGTGACTATCGCCGCGGGAACCGATGCCGGGAATATAGGGACGATTCACGGGCCCGCTCTTTTCCGTGAATTTCAATTGATGAAACAAGCCGGGCTTACGCCCATGCAGATACTTCAATGCGCCACGGCGAACGGGGCGAAACTTTTCGGTGGCGAAACCGGTGCGCATATCGGCAATATCCAAAACGCCTATTTCGCCGATCTCGTGATTCTCAATTCAAATCCGTTGGACGATATCAAGAATGCTTCTGATATCGACACGGTGATGAAAAACGGTGTGGCTTATAGGGCCGATTCGATTTTGAAATAACGAGCAGGGTTCCAATGAAAGGCATGCGAGGACCGCATCGCACTCGAGGTTTTGCAGCGCTCGCGCTTTGATACGAACGGAAATCTCTTGCTCGCTCGCGAGAGTCGCCTCAAGTTTTTGTTCCTATGGCTACGCATCCAACTGAATACGCGCATCCGGAAGCGTTAGTGGAGACTAATTGGCTGGAAAAACATCTCAAGGATGATGGGATCCGGATCATCGAATCGAATGAGGACATCTTACTTTATGACACCGGGCATATTCCCGGCGCGGTGCACATCGATTGGCGGGCAGATCTTCAGGATCCATTGATTCGCGATTACATTTCACCGGAGAAATTTGCGCGGCTCTGCAGCCGTCACGGCATCACACCGGACACGACTTGCATTTTCTATGGTGACAAGGCGAACTGGTGGGCGTGTTATGCCCTTTGGGCGTTCCGGTTGTTTGGTCATGAGAAAGTAAAAATTCTCAACGGTGGTCGCGAGAAATGGAAAGCGGAAGGTCGCCGGATGACACGTGACGTTCCGAAACCCGCGCAGACAAATTACCCGGTGCCGAAGAAGCGCTTCGACAAGGAGATTCGCGCATTCTTCGATGAAGCGCTTGCTCAAAGCAAGAGCGGTAAACCTCTCGTCGACGTGCGTTCGCCGGGCGAATACCGCGGTGAGATCACGCATATGCCCGAGTATCCGCAGGAAGGCGTGCTGCGAGGCGGTCATATTCCCGGGGCCAAGAGCATGCCGTGGAAGACAGCGACCAACGATGATGCCACGTTCAAGCCCGCCTCGGAACTGGCAAAGATGTATTTCGAGCAGTGTGGCGTCGTCCCCGACAAAGACACCATCGTCTATTGCCGAATCGGCGAGCGCTCCAGTCACACCTGGTTTGTGCTCACATACTTGTTAGGTCTTAAAAACGTTCGCAATTACGACGGTTCGTGGACGGAGTGGGGCAACAAGGTCGGCGCGCCGATTGAGAAGAGCGCATAGCCGATCAGCTTAATCAATAGACGCTAAGATCCGGGGATTTAACACGGCACGAGTACTCGCGTCGTCACAACATCGAGCGAGAATTCCTACTCGACAGCAGCCAGCATTCTGAGAAACTGCGCGGCTATGAAATCACACGCTTCTCAGAGTCTTATCACGATCTTGATTGTTTTCATGGCGCTTTTGCAAAGCGCACCGGCGGTCAGTCCGCCGCCAGACGGCGGGTATCCCAATGGCAACACCGCAGAAGGCCAAGCCACGCTCTTCAATCTGACGACCGGCAGCTACAATACGGCAGTTGGGTTTGTCGCGCTCAGGGCCGACTCCACTAATAATTTCAATACTGGCATAGGCGCCGGAGCCCTTTTTGCTAATACCGCTGATTTAAACACGGCTACCGGTGCCGCAGCGCTTCTAAGAAATACTACTGGTGATGGTAATACCGCCACCGGAGCATTTGCGCTATTTCAGAACACAACTGCCAGGAACAGCACAGCGTGTGGGTATTTAGCGCTTGCCAATAATAATGCCGATTTCAATAGTGCTTTCGGTTGGGGCGCACTGAGATTCAACAGTATCGGGACTGATAATACCGCCTGCGGTGCTGGTGCTCTTTTTGCCAACGATCACGGCGACGACGACACAGCCGTCGGTTTCCAGGCGCTCAATGCTAATGCCAGCAGCTCGCGCAACACCGCGGTCGGAGCGTTTGTGCTGCAGCAGCATCAAACCGGTGACTACAACAATGGCTTTGGTGCGCTTGCTCTGCGCAGTTCTACCAGCGGACAGGGAAACAACGCTGTTGGAGACTCAGCGCTCGAGCTGTTGACTACTGGCGACAACAATACCGCAGTAGGTGACTCAGCCGGTAATGCTCTAACAAACGGCAGCAACAACGTCTATATTGGGATAAATGTTCCGGGTCTGAGTGCCGAGAGTGAGCACACTTACATCAGCAATATCAACACCACCGGCCTGAACGGCACGAATGTCACCGTAGATTTGAACACCGGGTTGCTTGGTCATGCGACTTCCTCACGCCGTTACAAGGAAGACATCAAACCAATCAAGAACGACAGCGAAGCGATCTATCGGCTTAACCCGGTGAGCTTCCGTTACAGAAAGGAAATCGATCGCAATCAATCACGGGCCTTTGGTCTCATTGCTGAGGAAGTAGCGGAGATCGATCCCGACCTTGTTGCGCGCAATTCTCAGGGTCAGGTTGAGACCGTGCGATATGAGATGGTGAACGCGATGTTGCTAAACGAATTCCTAAAAGAACATCGCACCGTGCTGGAATTAAAGGAACAAATTGCGGCGCTCACGGCGACAGTGAAAGAGCAGTCGGCGCAAATCGCGAAGGTGAGTACCCAGATCGAGACGAGCAAACACCAGTCGCAAGTTGCTCAAGTTCCGTAACAGCAACGCGCCTCCTGCGAATTGAGTGCGGCAACCAGTCGGCGCGAGGATTGGAAGAAGCGCCTGATTCCGGGGAGCGCACACGGCTCGCGTGCAGATTTGAAAGCCTGGCCGTTGCACAGTTTCACCCGCCGTGGCGGGCATCCGTTGCAGCGGCGGCTTCACCGGAATTATTTGCCGGCGAGCTCTGGAGATCAACGCAGTCCCGAGTTCGCCATGGCGAGGCGCCATCGGGCAGATCGGCCGCGGCGACCGCTCCCCGCGAAGTTTAAACGCGCGCAGTTTCTTTCAGCAGCTCACGAACCAACTGCATTCGCTTACATTCTTTCCGGCTGGAACGGAGCTTTGCGATCGAGCGCTGGATTCTCCGCGTCCAATTTAAGTTGGCCTTTGTGCCGGGGACATTGAACCGGTATGCGCGCGCGAGCAGATCGGTGACCATGACCACGGCAATCCAGGAGTTGCATCTGAACAGCGCGGCCATTACCGCGGGATAAAAATCCTTCATGTAATCGAGTTGGTCGGCTTGAGGATTCCATCCGGCCTGTCCGCCGAAGCTCTCGCGCAGACCGGCAAAAAGACCGATCTTCTCGAGTGTTGCTCGGGCTTGTTCTCCTGTCTCGGAGTTCGGATGTTCAATCGCCTCATCCCACAAAGCGCGTACGGCTTCGTGATCGTGAGTTGCGTAAGTTGCGACCGATAGCCGGTCATACATCTCGCCGGGAATGATCATCCCATCGCGCATCTCCCATTGTGGAATCTTGAACCCCGCGATACCGAGATATTGCAAATTGGGTCGCACGTATTCGGGCACGACGCCCAGATCTTCCCCGGCCACCCGCGCGGCGCCCGCTTCTTCCAAAACGACCCGCAGGTATTCTTCACCTTCTCGTCTATTCGCTTCGCGGTTTTCGGGAGTGTCGTCATCGCGCGGGATAAAGTGCGGTGCGCGGCCGCCGGTTCGCTCCAGCATTTGATAATGATCGAGCGGCAGGAATTCTTTATTTCTCTCAGGCCGCCATGGGAACGCGTAGACGCGATAAAATCCCTGGACATGATCGATCCGGAACAGATGAAAGTTTCGTCGGGTGCCGCGCACCCGTTCGCGCCACCACTGAAAATTGTTTCCGCGCATGACACTCCACCGATAGAGCGGAATTCCCCAGTTTTGGCCCCATTTTTGAGTGAACGCGTCGTCTTTGAAAAGCGGCTCGGGAGGCGCGCCACCGAACCAGTCGAGCATGAATTCACTTGGACGCGAGAAGACGTCGGCGCTGTAATAACTGACCCCGAAGGGAATGTCGCCCATTAGCGCGACGCCGCGCTGCTCTGCATGCGCTTTGATGTTCCGCCACTGTTGGTCGGCGATCCATTGCACGTAACAAAAGAACTCTTCGCGTCGTGTGAGGATCGCCTGTTTATCGTGCGGGAGATCGCGTATCCAGTTGTGGGCACCTTCAGTGCTTTGATGCTGCGGCGGCCATTGGTTCCACGCGGCACTGCCATTGTTTTCCTCGATGAGCACACGGAAAAGCGCGTAATCGTGCAACCACGAAGACTGTTCTTCACAGAATGTTTTGAATTCTGCTCGTCGGTTTTCGTCGGCGCGAGCGGAGAAATTCGCAAACGCCTTCTCGAGAATGCACTGTTTTAGCTGTTTGATTCGTTGATAGTTTACGCGCCCACGGCGCAGGCTCGGAAGGTCAACTTCCGTAAGTGCATCCTGAAAATCCTCGCGCGTTAAGTCTTCGGGTGAACCTGGCACGAGGTGCAGAGTCGTTGGCTCGATCGCCATCGCACTGATGGCATTGTATGGGCTGTTATCCGCGCCGGTTTCGTTGATTGGCAAAAGCTGAATGAGCGTGAAACCGATTTCTGCAATCCAATCAACAAACTCCCGCAACGCACCGAGATCGCCGATTCCCAGATCGTTTTCTCCGCGCAACGCAAAAAGCGGTACGAGAACTCCGCCGATCTTCTTTTCCGGCGAGAGATTCATGAAACGAATGACGAATGGCGAATGACGAACGGCGAATGAATGACGAAGCACGAACAAGAGATGGTCATCCTGAGCGGAGCGAAGCGGAGTCGAAGGATCCCACGGAGTTGCTGTTCGGTTTCGCCACGGGATTCCTCGACTTCGCTCGGAATGACATGCAGTTTATTCGTCATTCGACCATCCGGGGTTCCTTCGTCATTCTTGCTTCGTCATTGCGAGCTTCAGCTCCGCCTCACTTGCCAGTCTTCGACGAGGTCGTTTGGAATTTCCTGCAGAAAACGCGACGGCCGCTGGAAAACATCGCCGTAGCCGCCACTCAGACGCATGTGCGGATAAGTGAGATAAAGCTCATCGCGGGCGCGTGTGATGGCCACGTAAAACAAGCGCCGCTCTTCCTCGAGCGCGTCGCGGGTATCGAGCGAGCGGCTGCTCGGGAACATGCCGTCAGTCAGCCAAATCACGAACACCGTGTTGAACTCGAGACCCTTTGCCTGATGCACGCTGGATAAATTCACCGCTTCTTTCTCGTTTGCCTGAACCGGCGCGGCTTCCGCATCGACGTTGCTGATCAACGCCAATTGCGAGAGAAATTCGTTTACGTCGTTGAATTGGCGAGCAAATGCTGCGAGCTGGTCGAGATCTTCACGGCGAAGTTGGTAGTTTGGGAAATTCACTTTCGCGTAATCGTCGTAAATCGCTTCCACAACCGAGGTAATCATTTCTGATGGCGAATTCGGTTCACCGCCCGGCGCGATTTCATCAAGCGTGTGCGCCAGTTGCGTCCACATTTTTTTTGATTTCGCCGGGACACTCATTTCAAGCAGGCGCTCGCCAAAGCTGTAGCCCGGGGCACTGATCCCGGCCCGAACTGACGCTTCTTCAGAACCGCGGTCATCCGCCTTCGCCAAGGCTACTGCGGACGAATCGACTGCGGCTACAGTATCGCCTGCCGGTACAACCGATTTTTCCCATGCCTGCCAGAGATTTTCCGCAGTGCGGTTGCCGATTCCCGGAAGCAATTTCACCATGCGATTAAAGGCGACTTCATCGCGCGGATTCGCCACGAAACGGATGAACGACGTCACATCTTTAATGTGCGCTTGTTCGAAAAATCGGATGCCGCTGGTGATTTGGTACGGGATGCCGCGCCGCGAAAGCTCCAGTTGCAGTTCGAGCGCATGATAGTGCGCGCGGTAAAGGACCGCGATGTCGTTCAGATCAATATTTTCATCGCGCAATTCCAGGATTCGCTGGGCCACAAACTGCGCCTGTTCCGAGCCATCATTGAGCGCGACCAATGCTGGCCTGAGCGTCTTCGATACGCGGGTTGGGCTCAACTGTTTGCGGAATTGGTGGACATTTGCAGCGATCGCCGCGTTCGCTACCTCCAGGATTTCCGGCACACTGCGGTAGTTCATTTCGATCTTGAACACCTGCGCGTCCGGATAGCGTTTTGGAAATTCGAGAATGTTTTGGAAGTTCGCCCCGCGCCAGGAATAGATCGACTGCGCGTCGTCGCCCACCACCATCAGGTTGCGATGCTCGCGCGCAAGCACGTCCACGAGGTCCGCTTGGATTTTGTTCGTGTCCTGATATTCATCCACCAGAATGAATTGGAACTGGCGCCGGTAGATTTCGGCAATCCGCTCGTGCTGCTGAACCATCAACAATGTCTTTTGCAGCAGATCGTCGAAATCCATCGAGTTCGTTGCCTTTTTCTTTTTTTCGTATCGGTCTCGAACATTCTGGATTTTGTCGAGCAACGGCAGGAAATAAGGAAACTTTTCCGCGAGCAATGCCTCCAGCGGCATCTCCGTGTTCACGACGAAGCTGAAGATTTCTGCGAGGACATCGCCTTTCGGAAACCGGATTTCCTTTGGATCAATTCCCGCGCTTGCCACGACGGTATTGATCAAATCTTTTTGATCTTCGCGGTCCATGATGGTGAAGCCGCTCGAGTAACCGAGCGCGGTGCCGTGTCTGCGCAAAATCCGATTTCCCACCGAATGGAATGTTCCGCCCCAAAGGCCGCTCGCATCGACTGGTAGCAGATTCGCAACGCGATTCAGCATCTCGCGTGCTGCTTTGTTCGTGAAAGTGAGCAGCAGAATATTTCGCGGGTCGATGCCGTTCTCGAGCAGGTACGCCACACGATACGTCAAGGTGCGCGTTTTTCCCGAGCCCGCGCCGGCGATCACAAGGATCGGGCCGGGCGGAGCAGTTACCGCTGCAAGCTGCTGTTCATTGAGTTCAGCTGCGTAATCAATGTGGACGGATGTGGATACCGGCGCGCGTTGCAGCGTGTATTGGCGAGACATGTTGATGAATTGCGGAATGCAGATTGCAGATTGCGGATTGAAAAAGAACCGCAGTAACCAAATGTGCGCAAATCACCCGTATAACGATCGAGAGTTGCCGCACATGCAGGGTTGGATCTCGGTCGCAAAAGTGCTTCAAGCCAAAGTAACCAGCGGGGAGGCCGAGAAACACCACGTCGAAAAAAATTGGGATCGCCCAGGCGGGCGATCCCAAACATTTTTGGCAGAACTGTTGTGCTCTCTAGCCCTGCGATATGGTTATTGCTAGTTACAGCCAGGTAGCTTGAAGCTGCCGATTCGGGTCTGCCAACCGGCTGGGCTGGAAGCCTGTCCGGCAGCGGTATAATATTCGTTCACATACCAGAACGTGCAGTCGTCAGTGGGATCCACTGTC
>JBLMXH010000139.1:0-5181 GCA_050257685.1 Nitrospirota bacterium | reverse complement strand
GTTTTCGGTAGATCACCGCGTGCCTGTTGTAGCCGCGGGCGTTGACCGCGGCGCTGGTATCCGTCGCGTTTAGCTGCGCTGATCGACGTGAGCCGGGGTCATCGTCCCCCGCTACGGCGGCACGGCCGATGATCTGCGCAAGCTCAGAGTCACTGCTTTTGCCGACGCGCAGAATGGTCCCGTCGTACAGCAGCACCTCCAACTCGCGAACATTATCCGAAGAACGCGCTCCGCCACCGTAAAACTCGGCCATGACGGAGTGCACGCCGCACGAATTGTTGCCCAGCATTCCCCCAATGGCGCAGTGACTGTGCGTCGCCGGATCGGGACCGAAGATCAGGCCGTGTTTCCGCACTCGCTTTTGCAACTCATCAAGCACGAGCCCGGGTTGTACACGCACGAGTCTTCTCTCCGCGTCGATCTCGATGACGCGATTCATGTATTTCGTGAAATCGATAATTACCGCAGTGTTGCAGCATTGACCCGCCAGGCTGGTGCCACCTCCACGGGACGTAATCGGTGCTCCAAATTTCCGGCACGCCGCAACAGCCGCGATGACATCAGAGCGATCCCGTGGAATCACAACGCCGATCGGTATCTGCCGGTAATTTGAGCTGTCAGTAGAGTAAAGCGCGCGGTCGCCCTCACTGAAACGAACTTCGCCTCGAATTGTTTGCCGCAACTCGTTTTCGAGCGCCTTTACATCAACATTTACCAACCCTTTCATCCCTCTGATGTAGAGCGTTCTGCCCTACGTGTTTTCTTTTGCCGCGAGATAGGCGCGGTGCAGGAAATCGGATATCGCAACGCTTGCCAGGATCCCGGCGAAAAACCGCGTCACCCGTGGGGCATAAAGAAACCCAAAGGCAAGCGCCGTTGCAGACCAGGGTGCTGTGCAATATGGACAGGAAATCAGATGGCCTATACCGCGTTGTATACCGCGGCCCCGTGGTTCCTCTTCCACTTCGCCCGCCCCGGCGCTGCGGATGTAATTCACAAAGGGGGCGCGCAGGATGCTTGTTATTCGATCCTTAGCGACGATCCGACTCAATTTGTGAGTGGCTATGCCAAGCAGCGCCAAATCCAGCAGACCGAATCGCCGTGGCAGGCGGCCTTGTTCCTTCGCCAAACCGGTCAGCACTACGGCGCTCGTCAGATAAAACCCGAGCATCGTTGCGTACTCCGCAAGCAACTGTTCGTCGCATTCCTCTTTTTCCGTCGTTTTCTCCCCGTACTTTTCGATCGAGAAGTCGCTCTCTTGCTGTGGTTGAAAAGTTGATTGGTTCACATAATTAGATCGCAAAATTCTGCACCGCTGCGCGTGAACCGTTGCAGTATTCGCCATTTTAATTTTTTTTCGCATGGCAGTTGCTCGGTGCTGAAGTGATCGCGTCAACGGAGAGAGGGCAGCAGGCCGATTTGTCTCGGCTGCTCACTCGCAGCTTCTGGTCGAAGCAGCGGGGATGCTCTTATTAATGCTGCCTAACCAGAACTGTTCTCGAGCGCTGTGGCGCCCTCTCTCGTTGAGCTTCAGCAGTAATCAAGGAAGCTGGCCATTTTGCTTATAAGCAGACTGGTGCGTCTCCTTTCAACTTCGAATAAATATCGATTATCGATATATTCGTCGCAATCGTTTTTTCCGGTTTTGCTATCGGGAGAACGGTGGATTAAGGCATCGGGAAAATTCTACCCGGCTATGCAACGCGAGCCGCTTTTGATCGGAAGAAATTCGCGGTGCAAATAATCGATGGCCGATATAATACCGGGCGGCCGCCGCAGACCCATGAGTGCATTCCTTAACCAGCAGGATTACCACCGCTTGGCTTCGCTGCGCTACGTACTTCGAAAATTTCTAACCTTTAGCAAAGAGCTCCTGCGCAGCAAAGCGGCGCTCACGCCCGAACAGTACGAAGCGTTGCTGGCCATAAAAGCATTCTCGACCGACGAAGGGCTGACTGTCGGACAACTAAGCGAGCGTGTCCAAGTAAAGCATCATACCGCGGTCAGCCTCACCGATAAGCTCGCTGCCCGAAAGCTGCTCACCAAACGCAGGTCAGGCGGCGACCGCCGGTACGTTTACGTGAAGCTCACCGCTGCCGGCACAAGGCTCGTGGCAACGCTCGCGGCTGCTCATCGCCGGGAAATTCGAAAACATGCCGCCGAAATGGCCAAATCACTTAGCTACCTGAAAAAGTAATGATCGCTCACGCCGCAAATTCTTGCGCGTCAATCCGCTTGAGAAGCAGGCCCATGCCGGGTCGTGTCAGGTCAGGTCGCAGCGCCCCGTCACAGCTTTCTGTTAGACCATCAAAAAGCATTCGCTCAATGCGGACGTGATCGTAAAAATATTCGGCATGTCGCACAGCTGGCGCAGCACAACCGATGTGCACGTGGAGTGCAGGCGCGCAGTGAGATGAGAGCGAAATGTGGTGCGCATCGCAGAGTGTCGCCGCCTGAAGAAATCCGGTAAATCCTCCACAGCGCGTCGCATCGGCTTGCAACACGTCGACTGAACCCGCATCAAGCATCCGCCGAAAATAATCGAGATCATAACCGTATTCACCGGCTGCGACCTCCATCCCGTCAGGTGCGCGGTCTCTAATGAACCCCAGGCCTTCGAGATCGTCCGATGAAACCGGTTCTTCAAACCAGGTGACCTGGAATCTTTGCAAGGCGAGCGCCTGTGCAAGCGCTTCTTTACGCGAATATCCGCCGTTGGCATCAACAAAGAGTTCAACATGTTCCCCGATGGCGTCGCGCGCCACGGCTACTCGTTGCCTGTCCGCCTTCGCGTCGCGGCCGATCTTCATTTTTACCGCCGGGATGCTCTGCTCTGCCCAACCGCGGAGCTGATTCTGTAATTGTTCCTTTGAATAATTTGTGAAACCACCACTGCCGTAAATCGGCAATGCGTCGCGAACCTGACCGAACAGCGTTACGAGAGGCACACCGAGCAGTCGTGCCTTCAAATCCCAAAGGGCCGTGTCGACCGCGGAAATAGCCGTCGCGCAAATGCCCTGACGGCCAAGATTACGGATCGACCGCAGCATCGCCAGCCAGGCGCCCTGCACGGACATTGCATCGCGCCCGACAACGACCTCCTTCAGCTTTTCGTGTATCACGGTTCCCGCCGCAGAGTCGGCGTAGGTGAAACCGAGTCCCTGTTTGCCGCCGCCCGTGACCTCCACAACGACGATGGTGGTGCTGTCCCACTCATACGTACCATCTGCTTCCGGAGTTTCAGTTGGGATTGTGTACGTGGATACCCGAACAGCCTCGATTGGAACTTGATCACGCAATAAGCTCATTCGAGGTGGAACGCATTGTCCTCAACGCGTTGCCGTGAATTTGCGGCTCCGCCGCCTGATTTTGCCATCGTCTTCGGAGAAGCCGATCCACCCATCCAAATCATTTCTTATGGGGCAGAAAACTTTCGACCGCTTCCATAAAGGTTTGCTTAAGGATGTGCCCGCGGCGTGGGTCACCTTTGATCATGGATTCGGTGAATTTTTTCGCCTCCTCGAAAGTGATATGCGGCGGTAAGGTTGGAACTTCCGGATCGGTAATCGCCTGGATGATGACCGGACGCGATGCGGTCAAAGCCTTTTCCCACGCTGGCGCAATCTCTTCTGGTTTATCAACTCGGATGCCGGTCAGCCCGAGCATTTCGGCGTAACGCGCAAAATCAAACGAAGGAACCTTCTGAGATAGCTCGTATTTGCGATCACCCGCCATGACCCGTTGCTCCCAGGTCACTTGATTCAGATCAAGATTAGCCAAAACCACAATGATAAGGCGAGGATCGCTCCATTCCTTCCAGTGATTTGCCAGCGTAATAACTTCGTTGATTCCGTTCATCAGCATGGCGCCGTCGCCGACCGTGGCGATCACCACGCGATCGGGATATGCAAACTTAGCGGCGACCGCGTAAGGCACCCCTGGTCCCATCGTCGCCAGGTTTCCCGAGAGCGACGCCATCATACCGCGGCGGATTTTCAAATCGCGCGCAAACCAGTTCGCAGCCGAGCCGGAATCAGCAACGATGATGCAATTGTCAGGCAACCGCGGTGACAATTCCCAAAATACGCGCTGCGGATTAATCGGGTTCGCGTCGTTCATGGCGCGCGCCTCTAATACCTTCCACCAGTCAGCAACGCCGTCCTCGATCTCCTTTCGCCATTGCCGATCTTCTTTGCGCTTCAACAATGGAATCAGGGCACGCAAGGTCTCGGCACTGTCGCCAACCAGATTCACTTCCATTGGGTAACGCACGCTCACCAGCTTCGCGTCGATATCGATTTGCACGCCGCGCGCCTGACCTTCTTTCGGTAGAAATTCCGAATACGGAAAACTGGAGCCGACCACGAGTAGTGTGTCGCAGTCGTCCATCATATCCCAGCTCGGCTTGGAACCGAGTAGACCAATGGGACCGGTGCAAAACGGCAGATCATCTGGGATTACGGCCTTCCCGAGCAAGGCCTTCGCGACACCGGCGCCGAGAATGTCGGCGACCTGAATCACTTCATCGGTAGCCTGCAAAGCTCCAGCGCCCACAAGCATCGCCACTTTTTCGCCAGCATTCAGAACCTCGGCTGCTCGCCGGAGGTCAACATCTTTCGGAATAACCCGCGGCGGCGCGTAGCCGGCGCCCGAATGAATCGTGCCATGTTTTCGCGGAGGCGTTTCTACGGCCGGCATTTCCTGTACATCGTTCGGAATGATAACGCAGGTGACGGTGCGCTCCGCCTTGGCGATGCGAATTGCACGATCAATCAAGTGACGGACCTGTGCTGGCGTCGACGCCATGTGCACGTATTCGTGGGCGACATCCTTGAACAAACTGATGAGATCGACTTCCTGTTGGTAATCACCGCCGAGTGCAGCGCGTGCCTGTTGCCCAACGATCGCTACCACCCCGGCGTGGTCCATTTTTGCATCGTAAAGTCCGTTTAGCAGATGGATCGCTCCGGGGCCGGATGTTGCGAGGCAAATGCCTACTTCCCCTGTGAACTTCGCGTGAGCGCATGCCATGAACGCCGCCATCTCTTCGTGCCGCACCTGGATATATTCCACCGCTCCATCGGCGCGCTCTAGTGCACCCATGATCCCGTTAATTCCGTCACCGGGATAACCATAGATCCGCTTGAGTCCCCATTCGTTGATTCGCTTGATTAGAAAATC
>JBLMXH010000138.1:0-6121 GCA_050257685.1 Nitrospirota bacterium | reverse complement strand
TCGACGAGAGTGCCTCCACCTATTACCTCGCTGTCGGCCAGCAATGGCTGACAGCCAGCAAGCTGGATGGTCAATGGTCGCCTACAACGAAGTTACCGGCCGATATGTCCAAGGTACCGCAAGAAAAACAGTGGAGCGCGCTCGAAAAACTTATCCCGCCACCAGCAAACACGAAGGGTCCAACTCCGGACGTCTTCTACAGCGACAAGCCGGCTGAGATCATTCTGTTCGATGGCCAACCTGTTTACACGCAGATTCCGGACACGCAGCTTGAGTACGCAACCAATACGAACAGTGTCGTGTTCCAATACCAACCCACAAAGCAGTTTTATTATTTGACTGCCGGCCGATGGTTCAGCACGGCTGACCTGCAGGGTCCATGGACGTATGCGACGCCGAATCTCCCTGCTGACTTCGCCAAAATTCCGTCGACTAGTCCTGCTTCGGCAATCCTTGCCACAGTACCGGGAACCGAGCAAGCCAAGGACGCAGTATTGCTGGCGCAGGTTCCGACAACGATGACGGTCAAGCCCACTGAGGCTGCAGCCAAGGTGAAGGTTGCCTACGCAGGCGATCCAAAGTTTGAGCCAATCAAAGGAACCTCAATGCAGTACGCCACAAACACGGCTGATAAGGTGATCGAGCTAGAAGGCACGTATTATCTTTGCCTCCAAGGCGTGTGGTTCATGGCTCCTACCCCAACCGGTCCATGGTCAACGTGCATGTCGGTTCCAAAGGAAATCTACACGATCCCGTCAAGCTCCCCGGTCTATAACGTGACTTACGTCACTCAGACCGCCAATCCCGATGGCACAGTTACTTCCAACTACACGGCGGGATATCTAGGCACCTTCATTCTCGGTGCTGCCACCGGAGCGATCTTAGCCGACGGGAGCGGCTATTGGTGGCCGCCGTACTGTAACGCGGGCTACTACTACCCGTACCCGGCGACATACTGCGGCGCTTATTATGGCTATGGTTATCACTACGGCACGCCTTACTACGATTACAACACCGGAGCCTATGGCTGGCATGGGAGTGCTTACGGTCCGAACGGATCTGCGACTTGGGGGGCCGGTTATAATCCTTACACGGGCACGTACGCTCGAGGCGGTACTGTTTCGACTCCTTATGGCACCAGAAGTGCAGCACAAGCGTATAATCCATACACCGGTACCTATGCGCAGACGCGACAAGGTTCGAGTCCCACAGCTCAATGGGGGAGCTCCTATGTTTCGCGAGGAAACCAGAGCGCTACCACGGGCCATTATTCCACTGCAAACGGAACGGTAGCCGGGGCTTCAACCTCGGCGGGCGGTAAAGCGGTGGGAGCGAATACTGCCTGGGGAAATTCGGCAGCGGGCAAAACGGCCAGCGGCAACATGTATGCCGAACACGATGGCAATGTTTACAAGAACACTGGGAACGGTTGGCAGAAGTACGACAACGGCAGTTGGAACTCGGTAAACAAACCCCAGCCGAACTGGCAGGGCGCGGAGAATAATCAGCAACGAACGGGAAGCGAATCCTATGAGCAACGAACATCATCTGAAGGAAGTAGCTACAATCGATCTACCGAAGGCAGCAGTTCCAATCGATCCAGTGAAGCTAGCGCTGAGCGTTCCAGTGGCGGCTACAACCGGTCCAGTGGTGAAGGTGGGACTGGTAATTTGGATCGGGAGGCTCAGAACCGGTCGCGTGGCGATTTCTCCAGCCAGCGTTTCCAAAACTTTCAACGCGGCGGTGGTGGTGGCGGATTCGGTGGTGATCGTTTTGGTGGTGGAGGATTCGGTGGGGGTGATCGCTTTGGTGGCGGCGGATTTGGCGGAGGCCGCTTTGGCGGATTTGGCGGCGGCGGCGGGGGCAGGGGCCGACGGTAACAATTAAATCTTGGATCAGCTTCTTATTTCCGGTACAACAACAAACGCAGTCAACCCACAAAACAAAACATATGAAAAAACTATTAACGCTAACAAATATCGCCATCGCCATTGTAGCGTTGGCACTGGTAACAGCATGCCAGAGTACAACCACTACCCAGTCTAGCGCTCAACAAGAGGCCTTGCTTGCGCAGTCGGGTTTTAAGACCTTCACGGTCACCACACCCCAGCAGCAGGCGACCGTGAGTAAATTACCTGTCGGCCAGGTCTCCCCCGTGACGTACCACGGGAAAAGGTATTACGTGTATCCTACCACCACGAAGGATAAGATCTATGTGGGCAAAGAAAAGCATGCTAACGCCTATAACAAGGCGGTCACAGCACAGCAGACTCAGTCCGGTCAGAGCAACATGAACCCAGCGCCGACGATGACGTATCAGGGCCATGGTCAACACCAAATCGTCGCACAGGAATTCGATGGCTTTGGTCCGATGGGTGTGAACGCTCTCGGCGATTGGTAAGACGTGCCGCGAGGTCTAACCCGCCCGGTTTTCAGTTTTGGTAGCCTGGTCGTCCGGTGATCGACCGGTAAGCAACTCTGCTGCGCATGTGTCACGTACAGACCTCGCCTGCGGCGACGAGGTAGTGTGCGACCGCCGGGCGCGCCAGAGCACTGCAAAGAGGCGGACGTAAGAAACTTAATAGACGACCGAAAAGTAGTAAGCGGTGAGTTTCTAAATAACAGTACTAGCGCTACTGTGAGTGTCTTTTTGGCAGGCATTTATGGAGATTCACCAGTTGCGCTATTTCGTCGCGGTGGCCGACGAGGGCAGTTTTTCCCGCGCGGCCGCGAAGGTCCGCGTGGCTCAGCCTTCTTTGAGCCAGCAGATTCGAAAGCTGGAAACGGAGATTGGCCAACCCCTGTTCGATCGTTTGCCGCGATCCGTGGTCATAACTCAGGCTGGCCGATGTTTTCTCGACTACGCGCGTCAGATTTTGGCGTCCATTGGCGATGCTCGACGATGCGTCGACGAACTCAAAGATGCGGTCACGGGCAAGCTCGCGGTTGGGGCAATTCCCACCATTGCTCCCTATGTGCTCCCGGATTTAGTGAAAAAATTTCACAAGGAATATCCGGAAGTAACTTTGGAGCTTGTGGAGGATGTAACTGATGGGATCACACGGCGGATAGAAGCTGGAGAGCTGGATGTGGCGTTGGCATCCACTTGCCAGCAAACCCCAAGTCTGCGGCGTGAATCGTTAGGCCATGAACCGTTGCTCGCGCTGGTGCCGCAAGCGGATCCCCTGGCAACGCAGAGTGTCGTACAGCTCGACGACCTTAAATCACAGCGGTTTCTCCTCCTCCATGAGATGCACTGCCTGTCTCAACAAGTGCATCACCTGCTTGAGTCACGCCGTCTGCGTCCGGAGATTGGACTGGCCGGTAGCCAGCTCACGACCATTGCGCACATGGTCGCGGCTGGTATCGGCGTCTCAATCGTTCCGCAGATGATGGTGAAACATCAAGAGACCCCTGGATGCGTTAGTCTGCCGTTCGGTGCACCAATCCCAGAGCGGGAACTTAATTTTCTTCACAACCCGCTACGGTTTCGGAGCAAAGCGGCGGCAGCCTTTCATCGCGAGGCCGCGACTTTATTGTCCGGCGAAAATTCGTCGACAGACGACGACGTGAAAAACTGAGCCTATCTCATCGTCTCCAACGCCGTCGCTACCATGGATAACATGGGCCATACGGCGAGGACCAGGATGACGCAAAAGACGGCGAGCTCAGGTAAGTAGTGAGGTCGTGTCCTGTGCACATATCTTTCCTCGAGGAAGCGTGAGATGCGCTGTCCTATCGGTATTCTAGTTTCCATGCCTCAACCGGCCACATCCCGGGGCCGGGTTGAAATACTTTATTCCTCTAGGCGCGATAGGTTTTGCCTATCCTCCCGATTTCCAGGGTCCAATTCTAGAGCTCAATCATTGTGCCGCGGCAATTTACGGCACCACAGTGGCAGGCGAACTTCTTCTTGGCTGATTCGGTGATCGGTTCGTCGAGCTCCATGTGATAATCGTAAAAGAGTTCCTCGCCAGGTTGTATGTCGCGTATCGCGTCGATGAAAATGCGGTCGTCTTCCTCGACGGCTTCGCAGTTTGGATCACAAGAGTGGTTGATCCAACGCGCGTCGTTACCGCCAACTTCCGGATTAATTACATCACCGTTTTCCAATCCGAAATTGAAAGTGTGTGGATTATTGGGATCGTCAGGAGCCGCTTCCCAGGCCACGCGTTCGCCGGTGTACTCAATAATGCGGGCGCCTTCGGGGATGAACTGCGCAGCATAAACGCCCCGGCCATGCACTCCCGATTCGCGAACCTCGATCCGCAGCGGCTGCTGCCGAACTCTCCTTTTTTTCGCCATGCGCGGTCGTGGAATTATGTCCTGCTTTTTCAACTCCTGGTGCGGCGTGACCGCTATTCTTCAATGGCGCCGCTCATTTTACGCAGGTGTTCCCGGAACGTGTAACCCGGATCGGTGGCGCGCTTTTCCAAATATCGCCCGAAACACAATTGTTCGCGTAGTGAGCGCCCACTTTTGATGGCTTCCGCCTGGCGCCGTTCTCGTTCCCAGATTTGGTGTGCGACGGAAAGCAGCTCTTCGATGTGGTTTGCAAGAACAAACAAGCAACCATCGTCATCCGCAAAAGCCACATCGCTCCGTTCGACAACAAAGTCCGCGAAGCGCGCCGAGTGCAACGCCGAGGAATCGCGGGCGGCAAGATGCTGCGGACCGGACGGACACATCCCGTAGCTAAAAATTGGCAACCCAATTCGCCACAGTTCTGGCGTGTCGCGATGCGCACCCCAGACGATGATTCCAGCAAGACGACAATATTCAGCTTCAAGCGCCGTTAGATCGCCGATGCAGCCTTCGTCCAGCCGGCCGCCATTGTCGATTACCAGGACGTCCCCGGGTCGGGCGTCTTGCATTGCTTCCAGAAAAACGTCAACACTGCCAAAATGTCTGACTGGAAGAACCGGGCCTGCGAGACGCTGATTCGGCATTAATGGCCGAATGCCAGCGGGACTGATTCGAAAGGGAATTTTCAATCGTAACGCAGCATCAGCAATTAGCGGAGTCGAAAGCTGCGTGAAGGCGCGACAAAGTGATTCCGCTTTCATGCTGCGATCTTGCGGGTTTCTGGATTTGCAAAAGGAACAGACGCTTCCAACTCAGGGTTCAAAGATAGCAGGTCCAGTTGCAGATTCCTGCCAAATGTTAGAATGGAACGTATGAAGTGGTCGATCGCAGTAATTCTTGCCCTTTGTCTGATCGCCCGCCCGCTGTTGGCAAATCTCGGCGATAACAGTGAGAGGATTGAAGATGCATATGGCACAATCGTTCAACGACGCCTGCTAGACGACGGAAGAGTGAGTGTCGTTTATACCAAGGGTCGCTATCTCTGCATGGTCACCTTCAGTAACAGCCGGAGCGTTACGGAAAGTTATTCCCGCGCAGACGGTAAAGATCTTACCGAAAAGGAAATTACGAAGTTCTTAAAGGCGAATTCCCGCGCCACATGGTTACCGTCGAACACTGGTACGCAGCGACACTTTAAAACCAGCGACGGAGCCGCAGAGGCTGCGTATGGGATCCTAAACGGCCGACCCGCATTGACGGTGCGTGACGTTAGGCGCTGATCGGTACCAACCCCAAGCGTGTCAGACTGCCGGCCTGCGCTTTCGCAGCAAAAACTTGACTCCCGTCGGCAGAGGTATGAATGCGTGTCTGAGCAAAACGCACGACCGGACGGATAATACATGAGAATACCGCACGGATTTACAGCAATTCGTTTCTGCATCTGTTTCATCGCCGCGTGTTTTTTCATCGCGGGTTGCGGTTTTGAGTAACCGCGAGACCCGGAAAACATATAGACCAATCTGTTATCGATACTGTGTTGGATCGCGCTCGGCACGGCAGACTCGTTAGGTAGTCCCCGGATTGGAGCTTCGCCACGCAAGCAGAGAAGAGTTTAGCGGAAAAGGCTGGTTGATTTCCTGATGAGCTGATAAGCCGAATACCTAGGAACATTGCAGAAATATCATCTTATAAAAATTGACTGTTTTTCCGTAATCCTGATAGCCTACGAGTCCTCTTAGGTGGGGGACACACAATCGGGAAAACTTCGGAATCAAATCAAACTCCAACTTCAGCTCCAAAAAAATGAACACTTCAC
>JBLMXH010000137.1:0-5718 GCA_050257685.1 Nitrospirota bacterium | reverse complement strand
ATCGGAAAGCAGCCCGCCAACGAACAGGATTGTGACGAATGTGGCGTCTGCGCCTCCAGATACAGGATCAAATACCAGTGTGCGTGATCATTCATCTGAAGTCGGCCCGCGAACGAAAAAGATTGCAGCTGACAGGACCGCTGCGTCTCCAGAGATCGCGTTAAACGCTAATGGGCGTGAGCGTTCATCTGAAGCCGGTCTGCGAGCAAAAAAAAGTGCACCTGATACGACCGCTGCGACTGCAGAGACGAAACTGAATACCACTGTCCGTGATCGCTCACCTGAAGCTGGCCCGGCAACAAGCAAAATTACGGACAACGGTCCAGCATCCATTCAGGGGTTTGTCAAAGATGCCAAAGGTGAACCGATTACAGGCGCAGACCTTCGGATTGAATCGCGAGACGGCAAACAAGTGTTTCGCACAGTTAAGACCGATCCAAACGGCCGCTATACTTCACAGGGATTACAACCGGGTATTTACAGGGTCACATTGGTTGTGAACGGTGCTGTCAAAGCTTCGATCATGAACACCCGCACCAAAACGAATCAACCGACTCAATTGAATTTCGATTTCAAAGGAACGTCCCAAGCGGGGGCTATCACAAAGGCCAGAAAGCACATGGTATGGGTGCCAAATCGCACTGGGAGCCATATCGGTGGGACTTGGATCGAAGTCGACGACAAAGGAAACGAGCATTCCGAGTCGAACATGCAGACATACGCTCCTCGTAGATAATTCTTGCGCATCGCAGTTGCTGCCAGAGTGGCACTGCATCACTGAATCATCGCTTTTCTCGTTCAGGGATTGTTTGGGAACTTCGCCTCTTTTTTCCTGTAGGAATTAATGAACAGCATATCGTTATGTCTACTAAATCATTGCACATCGGGTTGATGGGGTTGCTCCTTTGTGTCGCGACCGTTTGGGCTGGACCAGCAAGCATTCAGGGGATTGTGAAAGACGCCAAAGGACAACCGATTAGAGGGGCCGACGTTCGCGTTGAGTCTCGTGACGGAAAGCAACTCTTCAACATTGTCAAAACTGACGCGAAGGGTCACTACGTTTCACAGGGGCTAAAACCGGGCGTGTACCGCGTTTCGCTGGTAGTGAATGGCGGGGTGAAAGCGTCCATCATGAATACGAGCACCAAGGCAGATCAGGCAACGCAACTGAACTTTGACCTGAAACCAGCGGCGGCATCGCGAGCAGCCTCAGGCCAGACAAAAGGAAAGCACATGGTCTGGATGCCCCCGACCACCGGCAGTCACACCGGTGGCAGGTGGGTTGAAGTTGACGATGGCGGCTCCGCAGGAGCAGGCGCTTTGAATGTGAAGACAGGCAGTGCCGAAGCCCTAAGGCAACAACAACTGCAGAACCCGCCGGGCGGACTGCCGCCGAACTCCACGGGAGCAACGTCGGTAGGACCGTGAGCGCGCTCTTTTCGCAAAGCGAAACGCTGTAGTCAGAAACATTACAACGAGATTTCGTCGAAAGTGATTCCAGCACTTCCGCCGGTGTAAGCTGCATATCAAAATCGTCGCCGGTCCCGAAAAGCAAATTAGTTGGGAACTTCGCCTCTTTTTTCCTGTAGGAAGTGGTGAACCAACATATCTTATTACATCTATGTTTATTAAATCATTGCAGATCGGATTTGCGACGTTTTTCCTTTGTGCTGTGGCCGCTTGGGCTGGACCAGCAAGCATTCAAGGCGTTGTGAAGGACGCAAAGGGACAACCGATAAAAGGGGCGGATGTTCGAATTGAGTCGAAAGACGGCAAGAAGCTCTTTAACACAGTCAAAACAGACACGAAGGGCCACTATGTTTCACAAGGGCTTCAACCCGGCGTTTACCGAGTTTCGCTGGTAGTGAATGGTGCAGTGAAGGCTGCCATCAGCAACACGAACGCCAAGCCGGACCAGGCAACGCAACTGAATTTTGACCTAAAACCGGTGGCAGGGGCGCAAGCAGCCGCCGGACAAAAGAAAGGGAAGCATATGGTCTGGATGCCGCCGGCCACCGGTAGTCATACAGGCGGTCGCTGGGTCGAAGTTTCCGACGGGGCCTCCGAGCCAGGTGCTTTGAACGTGAAAAGAGCCAGCGCGGAAGAATTGCAGCGCGAACAAATGACCAGAGGCAACCCAAATACTGGCAACTGATCTAATTTAACATCCAGTACTGAACCCATTGCGCGCGCGCGCTCGAGTATCGAGCGCGCGCGCCGTACTTTAATGAGCAGTCGATCGCCTGATTGTTAGTGTCAGAACCTCACTTTCAAGCCGAAGTTTGCCCGATTGGGTTGGAGAATAATGCCTTCGCTGACTCACGCGAAAGTGCGACGATCGTAAAGACTCCAAGAATCGTCCCGAAGGGAAGGAAGAGGCATTGAATGCAGGCGATTACCAGTGCGAAGGTGTAACGCCTGCGGAGCGCAAGCGAGCGGCCGGCGATGAGAATACAAATCGCCATCACGATTCCAAGCACGAATAACACCGAACCAAGCACCGCAAAAATCCAACCGAGAAATTCAGGCGGCAATTCTTCCCCTGGCTTTGCTGTTCCGTGCCGCGCGGCAAATATGAAGATGACGCCTAGCCCTGTATAAAGCAGCGGAAAAAACGAGAAGAGCGCAGCGAGACCGGCCACTACATAATGAAAGATCGCGAGCAGTTTAAGCTGTTCAGCATCGCGGTCCATACCCTTAGCCGGCCTGTTTCGACTGAATCCCACTCGCACCCAGAAGAATTGCGAATGTTGACGGAGTTTTCATTAAGTCGGTTTTTGGCAACACGCAGCTCGCGAAAAAAAATCAACCTGTGGTCATATAGCCTTCTTCGCCGTGTTCGTTAATGTCGAGCCCTTGCCGCTCGATCTCCGGCGGAATCCGCAGACCGATTGCTCCTCGGACCACCGCGCCAATGATTGCGCTTCCCACCACAGCCAGGGCGATCGTGATCACGATTGCTTTTAATTGTTCGATGAAGAGCGTGTGACCAACCATTCGTGCCAGGCCGTTTTGCGTAGCGGGATTCAGCGAGCCAGCGGTGCTTAGCGACAGATTGGGATTTACACTTGCCGTTGTAAAAACACCGGTGAGAAATGCGCCGAGTGTTCCACCCACAGCGTGAATGCCGAACGTATCAAGCGCATCATCATAGCCGAGCCAGGCTTTGAGTTTCGTGCATGCAAAAAATGGAACAGTGCCCGCAGCAACCCCGATCACAACTGCGCCGCTCGGTCCGACGTATCCGCACGCCGGTGTTATCACGACTAACCCAGCCACGGCACCTGAGCAAAAGCCAAGCACGCTGGGTTTACCCCGCAGCGCATACTCAACCATAGCCCATGTGAACGAGGCGACCGCTGTGGCAAGTGTCGTGGTTGTAAAAGCGTTTGCTGCGATTCCATCGGGCGCGAGCGCGCTACCCGCGTTGAAGCCATACCAGCCCACCCAAAGCAGACCGGTTCCGACCATGCAAAGCACCATGCTATGCGGCGCCATGATTTCCTTCCGGAATCCCAGCCGGTGGCCGAGAAGGACGCACAAAACGAGCGCCGACCATCCTGAGCTCATGTGAACGACGGTGCCGCCGGCGAAATCTATTGCCGTAATTTTCGCTTTGGGATTCCAGACGCCATTCATCCAGCCATCAATCCCCCAGACCATGTGGGCGATCGGGAAATACACGACGAACATCCATATGCCGGCAAAAACAAGCACTGCTGCGAACTTCACCCGCTCTGCCACCGACCCAATGATTAAAGCGGGGGTAATGATGGCGAACATCAATTGGTACATCGCCAAAACATTCTGCGAAACCCAATATGAATAATCAGAGTTTGGCTGCGCATCGACTCCGTGCAGAAAGGCAAATTTGAATCCGCCGATGAATGGACACCCACGTGAAAAAACGAGGGAGTAACCTACTGCCCACCAGAGGATAGTAACCAGCCCGGCAATTCCAAGGCATTGTGCCAGCACCGAGAGCACGTTTTTCGCCCGGACCAGGCCACCATAAAAAAGCGCGAGCCCCGGCAATGTCATGAAAAGTACCAGAGCCGCACACGTCATCATCCATGCGTTATAACTCGGACCTGGCGCGGCGATATTCGAAGTGCTGGCGGAACCGATATCGGTTCCGCGTGCCGAATTGGTTACGTACGCTTCAAGATCAGCTACGCGCTGTTCGAGCGAAGGCCGTGGCGACGGCGACGCGGTTTGAGCGAACAAAGGCGAGACGGATGCAATGATTCCGGTGAGCAACAACACCCGTAGCATCACGCGTGTCCGTTATAGGCATCCGAGTGCGTGGCGGCAAGAAAATACGATTAATAATTCTTGCAGCAGCGCAGGTCACACGATCCGCGCTCTCCTCAGCGGAGGAAGCAGAAGGTGGCGCACGCATCTTGCGTGCTGCGATCGGCATCCTGCCGAACGCTTCGGATCTTCGCGGCAAGATGCCGCGAATAGCACGCAGGATGCGTGCGCTCCCTCCTCCGCTGAGGAGAGTGGACGCTACAAGTGAAAGCGAAGCCCCGCTGCTCGTCAGAATGAGATTGACTGTGGAACCGTATCCCGGGGAGCCGACTCAAACGAAACCTGTTGCGATATTTCGGCGGTGTCCTCGTCGTCATTATCGTCTTGATCATCTGCATCGTCCGTATCGGCGTCGTCCGCACTACCTGTGTCGGATCGAGGCGCGACAGTGGGCAACTCATTTTGTTCTAATCGCTTGTAACGTTCACGCACATCCGCCGGCATCTTGTCGATGTCTTCCTTTGTTTCGACCGGACCACTGAACAGGAGTTTGCCCTGCGGATCTTTCGCTGTGAGCAGTTTTTTCCCGTCTACGTTCGCCAGCTTGAGCTCGCCTTTGTCGTCCGAAAAAACGATCTGTGCTTTGCCCAAATCGATTTTGCTGGCCTTGACCGCACCGTCGTCTTCGAAAAAGATCCGAAGCTGGTCGGCCGCACGACGCGCATCGTCACGCGCACGTCTGGCAGCTTCGTGAGCTTGCGTCACCGCGTCGCGAATAATCCCGCGTTGATCGCCCAGTTGCTCTTTGAGTTGTTCCTTGAGGTCCTGCATTTGCTCCTTCATATCGCCTGTGGCGTCGAAATCCCAATGCCAGTCGCGGTTACCTCCAGGAAATGCACCCCGTCGCTGGGGCACCTCTTTCTTGGCGAGTTTGGCCGTGAGCTTTTGCTCCTGTCCCTTGCGCAAGACGGTGAGCGTTACTTCCGTTCCCTCGGGGAACGTCTGCAGGAGCTTACGCAATTGGCTCGGCTCGATCAAAATCTGATCGTTCAACATTTTGAGTATGTCATTTTGTTGAACACCAGCAGTCGCCGCGGGGCTGTTCGGCTCGACATAATCAACGACCAAACCAAATCCTTTCGCCAGGCCAAGCTGGTCACTCACGACTGTTGGCACCTGAGATGTGTCCACGCCGAGATACGTGACAGGAACCTTTGGACGTCTCTCGTGATGATCCGGCATTCCTGGAACATGCGGGGGATGCGGCGGTTGCGGGGGCTGTGGTGGCGCAGGCGATGATTGCGCAAATGCGCCGATCGGCAACAACGCGATGACTGCAATAATGGACGCGGTTTTCATTTTCATAGTTTGTTTTTCATACACGTTTTCTTACTCGTGCTCCTGCGCTTGCTCGAAAAGCAAACAAATCGATTGCGATCACAAGCAGGAGTTGGAGCAGGAGCT
>JBLMXH010000136.1:0-12721 GCA_050257685.1 Nitrospirota bacterium | reverse complement strand
CTCCCCCCGAACACCTCGCAATCCCCCCAGCACTTCATTACTCCGCCTCTGTGTTGTTCGGGTTTTGCAGCTGTGCTTTCGCGTCCGAACGTTGGGTTACGAGGCGATCGTCGCGGATCAGCCCGTCCCGCATAATAACATTGCGCTTCGCATAAGCGGCGATGTCGTGCTCGTGGGTGACCATGATGATAGTGATGCCGTGTTCGTTGAGTTGCTGGAACACGGCCATAATCTCGACGCTGGTTCGGCTGTCGAGATTGCCGGTCGGTTCATCGGCCAGCAACATCTCGGGCTCGTTGATCAATGCGCGCGCGATTGCTACGCGCTGTTGTTGACCGCCGGAAAGCTGGCTCGGGAAATGATCCTCACGACCGGCCAGTCCGACTGATGCAAGCACGCGATCTGCTTTCTCGCGGAGCTGCGCATCTGACAGGTGATGCGCGCTGTAAATCAGCGGCAATTCCGCATTCTCCCGCGCCGATGTGCGCGCCAGTAGATTGAAACTCTGAAACACGAAGCCAAGCTTGCGATTGCGGATCTCTGCGAGTTGATCGCGATCGAGTCCCGAAACATCTGCATTATCCAGGAAATACTGACCGGAACTAGGCCGGTCGAGGCAGCCGAGGATGTTCATGAGCGTCGATTTGCCTGAGCCGCTGGCGCCCATTAACGCGACGAATTCGCCTCGTTTGATTTCCAGCGAAACGCCGCGCACGGCGGGCACTTCCATTTCGCCGGTGTGATAGACCTTATGCACGTCGAGCAGCCTAACGAGTTTGCCATTGTTCATGGAGCGATTGTCATTCCGAGCGAAGTCGAGGAATCCCGTAGCGTAAGCTTTACGGTTCGATCGCGGGATGTCTCGACGTCGCTCGACATGACATTACGGGAATCTTCGGCCGCCGGAGAATGGATTCGCCGGCGTGGACGCAGGCTGGGATTTCGTCGCCATCTCAGCGGTCACAACGTGATCACCCTCCTTTAATCCTTCGACGACTTCGGTCACAACGCCATCACTGATTCCTGTTTTGATTTGCATCGGTTTCGGTTGGCGGCTGGACAGAACATAAACCGTGCGCTCGCTTGTCGTCCGCTCGCGTCCACCCGCCTTGGCCGGGGCTGCGGCGGCTGGGCCCGCGGCACGTCCACCGCGCGACCATGGCGATCGTGATCCCATTTCTGTTGCTCCTGCTTCAGCAGGCCGGTAACGCAGCGCGGCGTTTTTGATTTGAAGCACGTTGTCCTTGCGGGCGGCGATTATTGAAACATTGGCGGTCATTCCCGGTTTCAATTTCAACTCGGGATTGCTCACCCCAATCACTGTGTCGTAAGTCACGACGTTCTGCACGGTGATGGGCGCATTGCGCACCTGCACAACCTTGCCGTGAAACGTCTGGGTCGGGAATGCGTCCACAGTGAAGTCGACGTCCTGTCCGACCTTTACGACGCCGACATCCGCCTCAGCAACATTCGAATCGATTTGCATTTTCGTAAGATCATTTGCGATTTGAAAAATCACCGGCGCCTGCAAACTGGCGGCAACGGTCTGCCCAACATCAACGCTGCGCGAGATCACCACGCCATCGATAGGCGAGGTGATCGTGCAGTGGTCAAGATCGGCCTTCGCCTTGTCCAACGCTCCTTGTTTGATTTTCGCATTGGCCTCAGCTTGATGCAGAGTCGCCACCGCCTGATCGAGATCCGCCTGCGACGATGTTTTTCTGGCAAAGAGGTCCTGAGTGCGTTTCGCATTGATCCTGGCTAGCTCGAGCGCGGCCTGCGCGCTGGCGAGGTCGCCTTCGGCCTGAGTCACAGTGGCCTGGAAAAGCGCCGGATCGATTTGGGCCACGACCTGACCGGCTTTGACCTGTGAATTGAAATCCGCGAACAACTTTGAGATGTTCCCCGAGACCTGGCTGCCTACCTGCACATTGACCACGGGATTGAGCGTGCCGGTGGCGGTCACCGCCTGTGTGATGGGGCCGCGTGTGACTGTTGACGTCTGATATGTTGCACCGCCGCTGGTTCGCAAATGCCGGACAACAAAAGCAATAAGCAATAATCCGCCGATTACGATGAGCCAGGGCAAAAAACGTTTCATTCAATTCGCGGGTTGACGACTTCGCTAACGCAGTCTCGTAATATCATTCTGAGCGGAGTGAACAACCCAGCTACCTCCAATTAGTCAGTGCCGAGCGACTTGGCAAAGGTTGCGTTCTGTATTAACGGCAGAGCTTTAATCATTTGAAGTAGCCGGGTGTTTCGTTTCGCTCAACATGACAAGCCCATCTATAGACCTGGTCCAACAGATTAATGACAGCCAAAGATGATGCGCCGTTACATCGAAATTTACTCAATCATGCTGCGCAACTCCCTTATCCGGGACATGAGCTTTAAAGCCAACTTCCTGTTGTGGATGGTGGTGGAGGTTCTTTGGTTCTGCGGGCAGATCGTTTTCTTCAGCATTATTTTTGGCAACGTCGATCACATTGGTGACTGGACGAAATGGGAAGTAGTGCTGTTGATCGGCACACACCAGATTATAGCGCAGCTGTTCCAGGCGTTCTTTTTCGTGAACGTCGCGAACATTCCCGAGCTCGTGCGGACGGGAAAACTGGATTCCGTTCTGGTGTTGCCAATCGACAGCCAATTCGCAGTCTCCACGAGACAATTCGGTCTCGACAGCATCATCAACGCGCTGCTTGGTGCGGTGGTGGTTCTTGTTTCGCTGTCCAAGCTGAACGTTGTGCCCACCCCGCTTTCTGTTTTGCTTTATGTCGTCGCGCTTGGTTTCGGCATCGCGGTGCACTACTCCATCATGCTTGGTCTGGCCGCAGTGAGCTTTTGGATCGTGCGGGCCCAGGGACTGGTGTATGGATATTTCAACTTTCTCAATATCGCGCGGTATCCGGATGTCATTTTCCCGCGGCTTTTCCGATTGATTTTCGGCTGGGTGATTCCCGTCGTGATTATTGCGAACATCCCTGCGCGGCTGCTCATCAAATCGCTCGGTCAACCGTTTCCTTTAATGCTGCATCTAATCATCGCGTCGACGATTGTGTTCTGGCTTTCGCGTGTGTTTTGGAGATTTGCGCTGGGACATTATTCTAGCGCCAGTTCGTGACCTGTAGCCGCGTCGCTCTGTCGAGGCGCTGATGAACTGTAGCCGCCTCGCTCTGTCGAGGCGATCACTGACTAGCAGAACACGGCGACCGAGCGCCGTGGCTACAACGCTTTTGCAGCAACCGCTTTGGTTTCCGTCGTAGGGACGGACCGTCGGGCCGTCGGCAGAAGTGATCGGCGCGCCCGACGTCGGGCCCTGCACAACGGCGGGTGTCAGAATCGGCGGGCGGAGCGCCTGCCCTACAATCCAGAGAGCCAGGGAGAGTCGGCCTCTTTCATTGACGAAAGCCGCCTCGACCGCGACGCTCGATTAGCTTAGGTAAAACGTCGGCGATGATTATAGAAGTAAAAGTTCCGTCAGTTGGAGAGTCGGTGACCAGTGGAGTCATCTCCGCCTGGCACAAGAAGTCCGGAGAATTCGTCAACGAAGGCGAACCGCTCTTCGCCCTCGAGACGGACAAGGTCTCCACGGATATCGTGGCCGAGAAATCCGGCGTCCTCGAAACGAAAGTGCCCGAAGGCCAGGAGGTGAAGATCGGCGAGGTCATCGCCTTGATCGACGATTCGAAGCAGCAGGGCGAAAAGACAGCAGAGAAACCAAAAGATAAACAGCGCCAGAAGAAACAAGCTGAACCGGGTAAGGCGGTCACACCTGTAGTCGCGGGCGCAGACGGCGGCGTGCCGGAGTCAACGGCTTCGGCTACAGATATTTCGCCCGCGGTCCGCCGTATTCTGGACGAAGAGAAGATTGAGCCCGAAAAAATTCGGGGCACAGGTCCTGGCGGCCGCTTAACGAAGGCCGATGTGCTGAAGGCGGTGGAAGATCGCGGCAAATCCGAACCATCGAGGAGAGCCGCGGTGAAGGTGGAGCAGAAGATTGAACCTGGCGAAATTCAATCAGCAGCGGATTTGTCGCCCGAAGCCCCGGCGAAGGCGGAAGATCGCTTCAGTCGCAAGAAGATGTCGCCGCTCCGTCGAAAAATTGCGCAGCAACTTGTGATGGCGCAGCACACCGCAGCCATCCTCACGACATTCAACGAATGCGACATGGGCGCGGTGCAGGAATTGCGTCGAGCCAGACAAGATGAATTCACAAAAAAGTACGGGATCAAACTTGGCCTGATGTCGTTTTTTGTGAAGGCAGCCGTGGAAGCTCTTAAAGCTGTGCCTGTCGTCAACGGCCGTATTGATGGCGAGGATTTTATTCAGAACAACTTCTATGACATCGGCGTGGCTGTTGGGACGGAGCGCGGACTTGTCGTGCCGGTGGTGCGCGACGCGGATAAGAAGAGCTTCTTCGACTTGGAGCGCGACATCGCCGGGTTCGCCGGACGAGCGCGTGACGGAAAATTGAAACTTGAAGATCTGCAGGGCGGCACGTTCACCATTACCAATGGTGGCGTTTATGGCTCGCTCTTTGCCACGCCGATTTTAAATCCGCCGCAGAGCGGCATTCTCGGCATGCACAAAATCATGCCGCGTCCCATGGCGGTGGATGGAAAAGTGGAAGTCCGTCCCATGATGTATCTCGCGCTTAGTTACGATCACCGTGCCATCGACGGGAAAGAAGCAGTGACCTTCCTGATAAAGGTGAAGGAGTGCATCGAAGATCCGAAAAAATTGCCGCTAGATTTTTGAGGCACTGCATTCGTTAAGTTGAAAGAAATGACCCGTCGGATCATTCGGTTGGCGAGCGATCCAGAGGAGGATAATCCGAGATTCTTCGCTTCGCTCAGAATGACAGCTAACGTGATTTCCTTGTCATGTTGAGCGAAGCGAAACATCTCTGATTTTTTCGGCTTGCGTGCGCAACCACGATTACTGGGTGTACATTCTAACTAATAAACACCGCACGACGTTTATATCGGTGGAACGAACAACATCACGCGCCACTTATGCCAGCATAGATCTGGCGAGATAGAAGGTTTCACACAACGCTATCGTTTGAACCGGCTCGTTTGGATCGAACACTTCCGTAGTGTGAACGACGCGATCGCGTGTGAGAAGAAACTAAAGGGGTTGGCGTCGCAGCAGAAAAATTGCGTTAATTGAAAATCCACGGTGGCTCGATCTGAGCGACGACTGGGAACAGCAGCCCAGGGTCTTTGACCGGGCTTTGCACACAGCAGAAATGATCTGAGATTCTTCGCTTCGCTCAGAATGACACCGAGTTAAACTGGTCTTGTCATGTTGAGCGAAGCGCTGCAGCGAAATGCGAAGGGTGAGGTCAGGCTTTCAAACACCTCTGATTATCTGAGATTGAAAGGCTGGTCTCGCCTCGAAAAGTTTCGGGGCTAGGTTGCAGCTTAGCTCGCTCAGAATGACAAAGAACACATATGGAAAAACTTGATGTTGTGATTATTGGCTCTGGACCGGGGGGTTATGTTGCTGCCATCCGTTCCGGTCAGCTTGGATTGAAGACGGCCCTCATCGAGAAAGACAAGGAATTGGGCGGTACTTGCTTGAACGTCGGCTGCATCCCGAGCAAAGCGCTGCTCACATCCAGCGATCATTTCATGTTCGTCAAAAAAGAGGCGGCGAAGCACGGCATCGTGGTGGAGGGCGCGCGTGCCGATCTCGCCAAGATGCAGGAGCGCAAAAACAAAGTGGTAAAGACCTTCAACAGCGGTGTGCGCTCGCTGATGAAGACGAACAAGGTGACCGTGATCGAAGGGCTCGGCAGTATCAGCGCGCCTGGAAAAGTTTCGGTTAAATCCTCGAGCGGCGAGACGCAGGAAATCGAGACGAAGAACATCGTGATTGCCACTGGCAGTGCGCCCGTGGAATTGCCGTTTGTGAAATTTGACGGCAAAACAATCGTCAGCAGCACCGAAGCGCTGGAGTTTATCGAACCGCCAAAGAAACTGGTCGTGATCGGTGCCGGCGCGATTGGCCTCGAGCTGGGTTCCGTCTGGAATCGACTCGGTTCGGAAGTGACGATGCTGGAATTTCTGCCGCGCATCGCGCTGGGATTCGATCTCGAGCTGGCCAACCTGCTTCAGCGTTTGCTCACCGCTCAGGGAATGACTTTCCACCTCGAAGCAAAAGTCAGCGCAGTAAACGTAACTGACGGCGGGGCGACGGTCACCGCAACGAAAAATGGGCAGGAACTGAAATTCGACGCAGACAAAGTGCTCGTTTCCGTCGGTCGTCGGCCGTTCTCGGATGGTCTGGGTGCGGAGAAAGTCGGCGTCGCATTGGATGAAAAGAAACGCATTAAAGTGGACGAGCATTACCGCACGAATGTCGAAGGAATTTATGCCATTGGCGATGTCATCGCGGGGCCGATGCTGGCCCACAAAGCCGAAGACGAAGGAATCGCTTGCGTGGAAATCATTGCGGGCAAAGCCGGTCACGTGAACTACGAAGCCATTGCCGGTATCATTTACACCAATCCCGAGCTGGCGGGCGTTGGTCTCACGGAAGATCAAGCCAAGGAGCAGGGGATCGAGGTGCGGATTGGCAGATTTCCATTTCGCGCCAACAGCCGCGCGCTTTGTAGCGATGACGTGGAAGGAATGGTCAAATTCGTCGCCGACGCTAAGACAGATCGCGTTCTCGGCGCGCACATTTTGCATCATGCCGCTTCAGAATTAATCGCTGAAGCCGTTTCAGTAATTGAATTCGGCGGCAGCTCCGAAGACATCGGGCGCACCACTCATTCTCACCCCACCTTAAGCGAGGCTGTGAGAGAAGCGGCGCTCAATGTTGAGAAGCGCGCGCTGCACATTATCAATCGCTGATGGAAAGTGTGATCGCATAATCCGTTCATAAAGAAGTCCGTGCAAACCAGAGAATTTGTCACTCGTCTATACGCGCGCCACGGTCAGGGGCTGGTCGAGAAATTAAGTGCCATTGGGTATCACAATGTCGCGTCGCGTGCCCGGCGCGGACTTGCTGGTGGATCGACCGGAAACCCGGATTGCGGTTTTCTCTATCTTCTCGTCAAGGCCTTCGCCCGCCGCTCTATCTTCGAGATCGGCACCTATGTTGGGACCTCCGCCGTCGCCATGACAATGGCTGGCGGTCACGTTACGACCTGCGACCCCAAAGACTACGGCTGCCTGCCGCCCGGCATCCGCTTTCTCAACATGAAGGATACCGATGCGCTGCGCGTGCTCCGGCGCGAGGCTGCAACGGTTGACATGGTGTTCGCTGACGCCGTCGTATCGCTCGATGCCATCGCACTTCTAAACAAGATCGGAAGTGAGGATATGATTTTCACCGCGCACGACTACGCGCCCGGCGACAAGGGCGAGATCTGCGTGCGCCTCATGTCGAAGCACTATTGCCGCGCTGCGGGATCCACATGGTTCCTGCCAGACGCTGAGCCGATCAAGGTCGCGCCTGGCCTTCTTGTCGAGCGGGCGACAGCGGCGATGATTCCCAATCAGCTTATGGCTGTGCTTTAAGGCGCGATGTTGGATTTGCAGCGTCACGCCGCCGAATCACGTACAACGTCACCAGCGCCGATGCGGCGCAAACGATTGCCCCGAATGCGAGCGCGAGCGGTGTGCCTACGAAATGCGCAATCGCTCCGGCTTCAAGGCTGCCAAGCGGAATCATGGCGCCGAACACCAGCGACCACACGCCCATGACGCGTCCCCGCATTTCGTCCGGCACGATGGTCTGCAGCACCGTGTTGGATGTTGAGAAAAACAGGAGCATTCCAAATCCCGCCGCGAACAGGAATACAAGCGCGAGCGGAAAACTTTTAGTGAGCGAAACGGCCAGCATCGCTATCGAAAACAGCCAGACGCCGCCGAGTGCGATTTTGCGTGGCGTGTGGAGATGTCCAAACGTGGCCACAAGCAGTGCACCGACGAACGCGCCGGTTCCGCTCGCCGACATCAGAACCCCGTAACCATTAGCGCCGCGTCCGAGCACATCGCGTGCAAACGCCGGCATCAAGACTGCATACGACCAGCCGAAAACTCCAACGGCTAGAAAGAGCAGCAAGATTGTGCGCACGCGCGGGTGTTTCATAGAGTAAACGATTCCCTCCCATGCGTGCTCGCCCGCTGAAGCAATCTCGATTCGCCGCTCAAATCGTGGCAAACGCATCAGCAAGAAACCGGCAATCACCGCTATAAAGCTGAGTCCGTTTAGAAAAAAACACATCGCCACGCCCACGGCACCAATCATTAATCCTGCAACGGACGGTCCCACCACCCGCGCGCCGTTTACGATCGAACTGTTGAGCGATATCGCGTTTAGCAAATCCTCCCGACTGGTCATTTCGACGGTGAACGCCTGGCGCGCGGGCATATCGAATCCCATGGAGATGCCGTTCAGCGCTGCGACGACCATGATGAATCCTGTTGAGGCAAACCCGAGCCACACGCCTGCTCCCAGCAAAAATGCACACACCATTTGGGCGGATTGGGTCGCCACGAGGATGGATCTTTTCGGATAGAGATCAGCCAGCGCGCCGCCCCACACTGACGAGAGAACCATCGGCGCCGAACCGATGGCAGCGACGAGGCCGAGCAAAAACTTTGAATTGGTAATCTGGTACACGTACCAGCTCATCGCAGTCTGTTGCATCCATGTGCCGATGAGCGAAACCAACTGTCCCCAGAAGAAGAGCCGGTAATTGCGATGTCGCAGCGCGCGAAATGTATACCGCCACGTGATTCCGCCCACGGGCAAACGACGCTGCCGTCCGCTGATGTCCTCCGGCACGCGGGCAGTTTCTGTGGTTCTTTTCGGCATCACTCATGATGACGGGCAGATCGCGAATTGCAAAAAAAGCACGTTGATCTCGTGAACCGCAGATCGTTGTACCGGCGTTCGTGTCGAACGCCAAAATTCAAGGGCAGGTGATTCGCACGAGCGCCTCTACAACTGCCTGGATGTGCTAATTTCGCATTGTGGAAAGCACAAGGGCAATCCTTCTTCGGAAAAGAAAATTCAGCGACACAAGTTTGATCGTGTCGTGGTGCACGGAATCGATTGGCTGTGTTCAGACGATCGCTAAAGGCGCGCGCCGCCAGAAGAGTCCATTTGCCGGGAAATTGGATTTGTTTTTTGAAGCTGAAATTTCGATTGTGCGAAACCGCAAATCCGATTTGCACACGCTCGCGGAAGTCGTTCTCAAAAATCCGTTCGCCGGAATTCGCAGCAATTACCTGCGCACGCAGAGTGCCGCGTATTTTGTCGAGTTGATCGAGATTTGCACCGAGCGCGACCATTCCGAGCCGGAATTGTTTGATTTGTTGCGTCGGGCTTTCGGTTATCTCGATGCCAATGATTCGACGTCGCGCGCGGTTGCGCATTTTGAGACGGAGCTGGCGCGAATCGCCGGCGTGCACGATCAAACACGATTGAAAGCTGATCCTGCGTTTGCGCTGGGGAATTTGTTCGGACGACTGCCGGCTTCACGCACGCCGCTCTTGAAAACACTCGCGGTGGAGGCAAAAAACACATCGAAATGAATTGCGAAGCGGCTTCGTAATGTCATTCTGAGCGAAGCGAAGAATCTCTGATCCGTTCTGGATCCGATGTTTCGTGAAATATCCGAGAGATGTTTGAAAGCCTGGCCTCATGCTTCACATTTCGTTGCGCTTCGCTCAATTCGCCACAGGACGAATCCGCCGTGGCGGACATGACAGCGCTATGTATAAGGAGCGTTCTACCGAGCATTTTAGCGGCGGCCGTAATTGTAGGCGCAACTTCCATTGCATCAGCAAAGGATAGCTACAAGTTCGATGCATCCAGCTCGACGATTGGTTTCAGTGTGCATCAATTCCTCGGCACGACTCGCGGCAAGTTCAGTAACTTCAACGGCAGGATCGAAGTCGATCGTGAACATCCCGAAAGTTCTTCGGTCACTGCGCAGATCGACGTGCGGAGCATCGATACGCAAATCAAAAGGCGCGACGATCATTTGCGCAGCGCGGAATTTTTCAACGTCGAGAAATTTCCACGCATCACATTTAAAAGCCGAACGGTAAAACGTACGGGTTCGCAAAGTGCCGACATTCTTGGCGACCTAACAATGCACGGGGTTACGAAGCCGATCACGATCCACGTGAAACTGCTGACCCCGATTAATGAAACTGGTCGGGCGCGCTGGTCGGTAACGACCGATCCGATCACACGGCGTGACTACAATCTGATGTTTACTCCAGCGGCCGAATCGCTATCCGGCATCAGTCAGACAGTGGCGATCAACATTGAGATTGAAGCGAAACGCTCGGATTAAGCTGGATCTACTCGCGCTTGCAGGAGCGGTCATCTTGAGCGAAGCGCAGCGGAGTCGAAGGATCTCGTTGCAAACGATCGACTAAGCCGCGGGATTGAAAGCCTGGCCTCGCGGACTTTGTCCGCTAGGTTGCAGCCTCGACTCCGCTTGGAATGACAGGATTATGGAAATTATCCCCCTCGGAGATTCCGCGCTGATTGTGCGCCTGCGTGAGCAATTTGAGGATGCGCCTGAAGAGACGCTGAATGAAGTGCTCCGAACATTTCAATTGCTTCAACGCGCAGCGATTCCGGGCGTGATTGAACTTGCGCCGGCTTATACCAGCGTTGCCGTTTTTTTCGATCCCGTCGTGGTTCTTAGGTCGGGTGTCGCGGCGAATCGAGTCTTTGACGAGCTCGCGACAAAGATTCAGACCGCGATTACGCCCGCTTCCGCACGTCGCCGGCCTCCGGCCGCAGCGAGTGCTCCGCGTGTAATCGAAATTCCGGTCTGTTATGATGCGGAATTTGGTTTTGATCTGGATCGCGTAGCTGAACACACAAAGCTGTCTGGACCCGAAGTGATCGATATTCACAGCGCAGCTGAATATCGTGTGGCCTGCATTGGTTTCGTTCCGGGTTTTACATTTCTGGCAGGGTTGCCGAAGAATTTGGCGACGCCACGCCGCGATGTGCCACGCAAGGAAATTCCTCCCGGTTCTGTCGGGATCGGCGGCGTGCAAACAGGAATTTATCCGCTGCGTTCACCGGGTGGTTGGAATCTGATCGGCCGCACTCCGCTGAAGCTTTTCGATCCTTCGCAAAATCCGCCGACGCTGCTGCATCCCGGCGATCGCGTGCGCTTTCGGGCGATTACCAAGGAGGAGTTTAACTCGTTAGAGGGTTGAACGGTCAAGCAGTAGAATACTTAGCGTGTATTGTCCGACACGGTGGATTGGTCCTGTGGCGAATTGAGCGAAAAATCAGAGATCCTTCACTTCGTTCACCATGACAATCGGCCAGGTATGATTGTAGAGCGCGCAGGATTTCTTACATCGGTGCAAGATCTCGGTCGGACGGGCTTTCGCCAGTTTGGCGTTTCGACGAGCGGCGCGGTCGATTCGTTTGCCTTGCGCGTAGCGAATCTACTGGTTGGAAACGATGAAAGTGCGGCCGCGCTCGAAATCACGCTGGGAGGTTTGCAACTGCGGTTCGACGAGGAGCGACGCGTGGCGTGGTGCGGCGGCGAATTCGACGTCCAGATTGGATCACGGGCCTTACCAGCCGGGCATGTCGCGCACCGGAAAGCTGGTGATGAATTGAAAATTGGTCGCGCTCAAATTGGATGCCGATGCTGGCTTGCGATCTCCGGCGGAATCGATGTGCCGATTATTCTCAGCAGTCGCTCGACCGATTTGCGCGCCAAATTCGGCGGACTCGAAGGTCGGACTTTGCGTGATGGCGATCAACTTTCATTGGGAGAATTTCGGCGGTCACCGAACGCCCCTGCAGAAAATATTTCGTCGTGGGCAGGCCCGCACGATTGGGTGAGTCCGGCGAAACGGTATCCCCTTTTGCGTTTTGTTCGTGGCGTGGATTGGAACCGATTTAACGATGTAACCATTCAACAATTCACGGAACAACAATTCAGCGTTTCACCAGATTCGGATCGGATGGGAGTGCGCCTTGATGGCCCGGAGCTGAAACGCGAGGACGAGACTGACCTCGTTTCGGAAGCGGTTGCGCCCGGCACAATCCAGGTTCCCCCAAGCGGCAAACCGATTTTGCTTTTGGGAGATTGCCAAACCATCGGCGGTTATCCAAAAATAGCTCACGTGATCGGAGTCGATCTTGGCATTGCGGCGCAGCTTCGTGCTGGTGAACGCGTGCGTTTTTTCGAAGTCTCGTTACAAGAGGCGCATCAGCTCCTAATGGAACGCGAGCGTGACTTGGATCGTTTTCGCATCGGCTTGAGTCTACAAACAGCATGAATTTATCTGTGGATCTAAACGCGGATCTCGGCGAAGGCTCAGGCCACGATGCGGAGCTGTTCGAGTTAATTAGCTCGGCGAACATCGCAACCGGTTTTCACGCCGGCGATTCCGATACAATGCATGCCGCGGTTTCCGCTGCCAACAAGCACAGAGTAGCCGTCGGCGCCCACCCGAGTTTTTTTGATCGTGAGAATTTTGGACGCAAAGAGTTGACCGTACCCGCCGAAGAAGTCTTCGATGCGGTCGCGTATCAACTTGGAATTTTTCAAGCGATCGCCTCGGCACTCGATGTGCAACCGAATCACGTCAAACCGCACGGTGCGCTCTACAACATGGCCGTCCGCGATGCGAACCTCGCAGGCGCAATCGCGCGGGCTATCGAATCAGTCGATCCGAAATTGATTCTGTTCGCGCCGGCT
>JBLMXH010000135.1:0-3838 GCA_050257685.1 Nitrospirota bacterium | reverse complement strand
CCGGATCGTAGAGAACCGCGACACGGGCAAGTTTCGGAATCGTTTCTTTGAGCAGCTCCAGCCGCTTGCCGCCTAGTTCTCCAGTAAGGTTTGTAAGGCCGGTGACGTTGCCGCCGGGACGGGCAAGACTTTCAATATAGCCTGCCGCAACAGGGTCGGACCCAAGGCCCACCATAACGATGGGAATCGTTTTGGTCGCGTTCTTGGCCGCCATCATCAATCTGTTCCCTCCCGCTACCACGATGATATCAACCTTGAGACGCACCAGCTCCTTGGCTTGCGCAGGCAGGCGATCTATTTTCCCCTCCGCATACCTCCACTCGATAATGATATTTTTGCCCTCAATATACCCCAAGTTTCGCATCCCCTGCCGGAATGCTTCGCTACGGGCGGCATCTGCGGAACGCGAGCCAAAATTCAGCGAGCCGATGCGCGCCCTCAGGGCTGGTTGCTGCGCGTGGGCCTTGGGTGCCAGCGCGAAAACCAAGGCGCCGGCGGTGAACGCGAATCTTAAACTTTGAGTTTTGAATCTTGCCTTTAACATTCAACACTCGACATTAAAATCTTATTTGATCACCTTGTCCGTCCGCCAGTACTCAGGACCCCAACGCGCAGGATTTGAGCCATTGCTGCGCTTCGACAATAACCGCAATAGCAAGCAATACCACTGCAATCACGATGGATAGCGCCGTAACTTTCTTCATTGCATGTTTCGTTTCGAGCGTTCTTTATCACACCGACAGAAGGAAAGAAAAGTGTGATTCAGGACGGAAAGTACCGATGTTTCGTCGAAGGAAAAGACCCAATTTCACTTGGGATTGAATTGAAAGACGCCGCTGACAATTCCGATCACAAAAAATTTGATGGGTTGGCGTAATCGTCTAATGGGTGTGAAGGTGACGACCACGAACGGCGTGACGAACGTTGCAAAGAAGATGATGAATCCAAGGATACTAGAAGTACTGTCTATTCCCTTATCTTGGGGCATGACGATCGGAATCGTTCAAGGTTGCTTCTTTTGCAGACGGTTTGGGCGGCCAGCGCCCGTGACGTAAACGCTAGTTGCCGTGGCGCAGCGACAAATAGCTCGCCATGCCGGCTGCTGCCAGAAAGTTTCCGACCAATACTATGGACCAGGCCAGCTCATCCAAAACCGGCTTCGCAACAACAAATGCCGTGCCGACAAAGCCAAGCTCCAGAATTACAAAAAGGGCTAGGAGCGCTATGCCAAAATGGAGTTTCCTCTTAGGTAACAACAGCAAATATGCTGCAATCACGCCCAGCACGACAAAAACCATCCCGTGAACCCATGAGTACATCAGTGTTAGTTTTAGAGAAACCTGCTCTTCCGCATTCGAAGTAAGAACTTGTTCTCGCAGAAAGAGTCCTTCTCCCAAGACGGTAGGTGTGTAAAGAGGCAGGCGCGTGACCGCGTCCATGAATAAAAACCAAACAGCAACGATAGCGGCCCCGATCAGGCCAGCAACAGCGCCGTCCAAATAGACCATAGCTCTACCCGACATACTTCACCCCCTTTTTCACGTGCTCCCACATGAGTCGGTGATGAGAAAAAAAGCCGGTTGGCCCGTCGAAATCTCGGGGCCGATTTATGGAGATCCCTAAACGGACCGACGTTGTCAAAAACTGCTCTATCATTCCCCCCGAAAAACGTGCTCTGGGCTTCTCGGGTCGGCCTCCCATCACATCAGAAGCCCTTCTCGGTACCCGGCAGGAGGCTCGGCGCGAAAAATATCACAAGAGGAGAGTCTGTCAAAGCATATTTTTAATTCAGAATTGCATTCTGGACGCTACAAGCAATCTCAGGAAGACTGTCTCGATAGAGATTCAGTTCAATCCTGGTGCCGAGTATTTCACATTGAAAGCTGCCACCGGCCTACTACGCTGGCTTTGTACCGAACGCGAACAAGACGCGAAGCACTTTGTGAAAGCCGTCTGGTTTTCTTGAACTCCTGCAACTTGAAATAGACATCGCGTTTGGCCTGATCGAGTTTTATGCGCTCCAATTTTTCGAGTTGACGACGCCACCCGGCCGACCACAGCGATAACCAATATAGCCAGTCCGTTTCCACCTGGTGTTAAGCGTGAACGACAACGCCACGCTTGGACTTCGACCAAGGCCCTCGCTCACGCTTGAGCCGGTGGTAACCTTAGGATACCCAGCTGGATCAACATCCCGAGTTCATCTCGGGAAACCCACTCCTCTGCAATCTTTCCGTCGCGGAATCGAAAGATAGCAACAGCCAACCAGCTGACTGGTTTCCCCGCAACGTCATGACAACCAAGGCGACTGGTCCATTCTCCGCGATTCACGGCGCGGTGGCTCAGTCTGCACGCTACGCGATCTTCCTCGGCTACTAGATCGTGAATCGTTGTCGTGAACTCGCTATAGACCTGAAGAATCCGTTCCAGCGCATGCTTAAACGCTTCTAGTCCTCGGATTGGTTCTGGAGCCTCGGGCCGGTGAATAATGCAATCCATCGCCACGATTTCATCAAGAACCGCCAGGTGTCTATTATCGAGCGCTTCCTCAAAATAACGACGGATGATTGCCTTATTGTCGTCACGGGACATGGTTACTCCTGCATTACCACTGGATTTGATGGAAGGAGGCCAAATCAGGCTAATCCTGGATTCGTCGCGTGTTCACTTGATCACCTTATCCGCCCGCGCCAGCAGGTTGGGCGGAATGGTCAAGCCGATCTGCTTCGCCGTCTTCGGGTTGATGATTAGTTCAAACTTCTTCGGTTGTTCGACGGGCAGATCAGCAGGCTTGGCGCCTTTCAAAATCTTGTCCACATAGGTCGCGGCGCGGCGATACAAGTCGGCGACGCTCGTTCCATATGACATCAGTCCTCCCTCTTCTACATACTCTGGCTGCCCGTACGCTACCGGTAGCCGGTACTTTGTGGCGAGCTCTGCAATCTGTCTTCGCCGAACAATGAGGACGGGATTTCCAGGTACGAGCGCTGCGTCAACACGATTCTTGGTAGCAGCGCGAAATGCTGTCTCGACATCTTTGGAACCTCGGATCTCGATGTATTGAAAGTGAACCTTGAACGCCTTGGCAGCAAGTTCTGTTTCACGTAACGCTTCTGCGTTGCCCGGCGTGCTCGAGGTTCCAAAGAGAGCCACGTGCGAAAGCTTGGGAATAATCTCCTTAAGAAGCTCTAGTCGTTTACCGCTCAGCTCAGGAACCAGCGTGGACAATCCAGTAATGTTGCCGCCCGGATGTGCAAGGCTTGCGACCATCCGACTGCCCACAGGATCGTTAACCTGCGCCATGACAATGGGAATGGTGGTTGTTGCTTCCTTCGCCGCACGACTTGATGTCGAACCCCCACTGACGATGATGTTTACCTTCAACCGCACCAGTTCGGCGGCAAGCTCCGCCAGCCGGTCCAATTTCCCCTCTGCCCAGCGATACTCAATGCCGATGTTTTGGCCCTCGACGTAACCTGACTCGCGCAAGCCTTGTTGGAAGGCCTCGATGCGGCTTTTTTCTACGGCGGCGGAAGTAGCACCTAGGAATCCAATCCGCGGTAGTTTTTCCGGCTGCTGCGCCTCAGCGGCAAAGCAAAGCGCGAAGAACAAAGCGCCAAGAGCCAAACAAAGGACTGAGTGCTGAGCGATGAGTGCTGAGATGTTAACGCGGTGCGAGTATTTTTGTCTTTGCATGGCTCAGTCCTCGTTATTCATTCCTCAGCACTTTCATTTGATAACCCAAACCGCCCGCGCCAGCACGTTCGGTGGAATCGTGAGACCGAGCGGATTCACGACGACGGTAATTGCCCTTCTCATGTCATCCCCCTGAGAAGAA
>JBLMXH010000134.1:0-7978 GCA_050257685.1 Nitrospirota bacterium | reverse complement strand
CCGAATACCGCGCGATTGTGCCGGAAGCGAAAAGGCGCAGTTTCCTACGGGTTTTCCGAGCAAGCGGATTACCGCGGAGTCGATGTCGAGCTGCGAAATTTCGGTTCATCCTTTGTAGTTTATCGGCATGGCGAAGAACTCGGACAAGCAACTCTCAATGTCCCTGGAGAACACAACGTGCATAATGCGCTTGGAGTAATCGCACTGGCTTCCGAGCTTTCTATTCCATTCGACAAGATCACGGCATCGCTTCGGAAATTCGAGCACGCGCGTCGCCGGTTTGAGGTAAAATACGCGAGCGACAGGTTTCTGCTCGTGGACGATTACGCGCATCATCCGACGGAAATTCGCGCTACACTTCGCACAGCGAAATCGATCGGACGGCGGCGTCTGGTGACGATGTTTCAGCCGCATCGTTTCTCACGAACGAAGGCGCTCGCTCGCGAATTCGGCAGCGCCTTCGACGATGCAGACCGGGTTGTGATCACGGACGTCTATCCTGCCAGCGAGCCCCCGATTCCGGGAATCACAGGCCAGACTGTTGTCGATGAAATCGTGCGACACGGCCATCGCGGCGTCACTTATCAGCCGCGTCTGCCATCGGTGCATTGTGACGTGGGAAACCTGCTGGAGCCCGGCGATCTCGTTCTGAGTCTCGGCGCTGGCAACATCCACGAACAACTGGAGATCCTCGCAGCCGATCTCGTGGTCGGTGAGAAACTAAAAGCGATCGTCGGCGAACAAGGTGAGATCCATCTCTATGAGCCGCTGTCGAACCATACGACCCTGCGCGTTGGCGGCCCCGCACAGTTTTGGGTCGAGCCGCGCACGGAAAAGGCATTCGCGGATCTCATTCGATTTTGCCGTGACGAACATCTGCCGCTGTTCGTTATAGGGAGAGGTTCGAACCTTCTCGTTCGCGACGGCGGTATTCGAGGTGTCGTCGTCCATCCGCACGGCGGCGATTTCGAAAAAATCGAGGTGCACGGGTGCAAAATCACCGCAGGCGCCGGCGTAAAATTGAGGCAGGTCGCTTACGCCGCGCGCACGGCAAATCTCGGCGGGCTCGAATGGATGGAGGGAATTCCGGGAACAGTCGGCGGTGGATTGCGCATGAATGCCGGCGCGATGGGCTCGCAGACTTTCGAGACCGTAACGGCTATTCGTTATCTGGACACCGAAGGGAATTCGCACATCAAAAACCGCGATGAATTGGAAGTTTTCTACCGACGGTTCCCTCTGCTCGAAACAAACTTTGCAATTTCCGCGACGTTTAAGGGCCAGCCGGCCGAGCGCACGGAAATCGATGCACGTTTGCGCGAATCGCAGGAGAAACGACGTACCACACAACCTGTTGCCAAAAGTGCGGGTTGCATTTTCAAAAATCCCGTTACCATCCCAGCCGGCAAATTGGTGGACGAACTAAGTCTGAAAAACTCACGGGTTGGAAATGCCCGCGTGTCGCGGGTGCACGGAAATTTTATCGTGAACGATGGCGACGCGACCGCAGCAGAGGTGCTCCAGTTGATTGACGACATCAAGAATGTTGCGCGGAAAAAACGCGGGATTGAGTTGGAAACCGAAGTGGAAATCGTGGGAGAACCGGAATGACCATTGTTTGCCGTCATTCTGAGGGTAGTGAAGCGAAGCGAAGCGCAATCAAAGCTGCAACGCAGTCGGCGCAGCCGACGAAGCCAGTGCTGCAATCGCGTGCAATCGCCTTTGAGAGCGTTCTACGGGATCCCTCGACTCGGCTCGGCGTGAGAGGGAGAAGCTTATGACAGGTTTACCGAGGAAAATTGCTGTACTGATGGGAGGGCCGGGGTCGGAGCGAGAGGTTTCCCTTGCGACCGGGCGAGGCGTAGCGAAAGCGCTTCGCTCGTTAGGGGCCGAAGTCGTGGAGATCGACGTGCGCGACGAAAACTTTCAATTATCACACGATGTCGATCTCGCGTTCATCACGATTCACGGAACTTTTGGTGAAGATGGCCAGATTCAGAAAATTCTGGAACGTCGCGGGATCGCATATACCGGCGACGGCGCGAGAGAGAGCGAGAGTGCTTTCGATAAAATTCGAACAAAGCAAAAATTTCAGGAACACGGAGTAGTCACTCCGCCGTGGGAAGTTATTCACCCCGGGCAACGTCCGACGATTCCGGTGCCGATCGTGGTGAAACCGGCGAGAGAGGGTTCAACCGTGGGCATCGTCATCGTGAAGAACGAAAACGAACTCGAGTCCGCCATCGCCGAAGCATCAAAATATGATCGCGAATTGTTGATAGAAAAATTTGTATCCGGCCGGGAATTAACGATAGGTATCCTCGGTGACCAAGCTTTGCCCATTATTGAAATAATCCCCAAGGGCGGCTTTTACGATTTCAACAACAAGTACCCGTTTCTCAATCCGCAGGCGGGTGGCGGAGCGAAGCATGTCTGCCCGGCCAACATCGACGCAGAAAAAACAGAAGAAGTCCAGCAACTCGCGCTGCGTGCATTTCGGGCAGCCGGTCTGCAGGTTTATGGGCGCGTGGATGTCATTCTACCCGACCACGAACCGGCAACCGTTTTAGAGATCAACACCATTCCCGGCATGACCGAAGCCAGCCTGTTACCCGAGGCGGCAGCGGCGGCCGGTATCAGTTACACAGATCTTTGCGCGCGAATCATTGCGCTTTCCCAGCTTCGGCAAGCCTCCAGCGGTCAGGGGCGCGCCAGAACGAAAGGCAACGGATGAGCTTTCGCCAAAGAACTTCCCGAGCGCGCAATCGACGCCTCTCCAATGTGCGACAACGTCGGCAGCAACATCTGCTCGATGTGAAAGTTCGTTCCCGCCGAGCGACGCAACACCGCATTCGGAGCGCGATGCGCGTGTTTTGGAAAATGGCTCTGTTCGCGATTTTGTGCGCAGGCGGTTTTGTGGGAGTCCGAGAAGCTGCAAAACGGCTCTTCTTCCAAAACCCGGATTACCAGGTCAAAACAATCGAATTGCAGACGGACGGCACTCTCCAACGTGAACAAGTCCTAAAGGCAGCCGACCTGCACGAAGGCACTAACATCTTCAGTGTGAACCTGGCGAAGGTGCGTGATCGCATACAGCAGCTTCCCCAGGCTGACGAAGTTGAAGTGGTGCGAAAATTGCCCGGCGAAATCGACATTCGCATTGTGGAACGAAGACCGATCGCCTGGATCACCAGCGAAACGGAAATCACCGATCCATTTGCATCGGATGCTGCTTTTTTGGTAGGCGCGCGGGGGGTTCTAATGAAACAAAAGAAATTGTTGCCCGAATATCTTGGTTTGCCGCTGATCGTAGGATGCTCGGGAGAATCGCTAGAGGCGGGGAAAACTCTGGAATCGCCTGAAGCAAAAACCGCGCTCGAGTTGCTGCGTCTCACCGAGAGCAGTTTTCTGCAAACTCGCTTTCAGATTCGCGAAATCGATATCTCGAAAAACTATTGTCTCCTCGTCACCGACAAAAACCGCAGTCGCGTTATGTTCGGTTTGAACGACCTCGAAGAACAACTGCGGCGGCTGCAAGTTTTCCTCGATTACTGTGATAACACGAAACAGGAGTTGGAAACCTTGAACCTGGTCGCGCAACGGAATATCCCCGTAACCTTTACCAGTCCGGCAGCCGATGTGATCAACGATACACTGGAGCCCGCTGTCGAGCCGCGGATCATGAAAGCAATCCCAGTTCATGCGTCGCAGCAAAACCGGGGTCACCAGGACCTCGGCACACAACAAAGTGGAGCCTCAGCGCCGAAATCCCGCGCTGCTACGGCCCATGCAAAGGCAATTCATAACCAACAAAAGAAAGCCGAGTAATAAATGGCGAACAATAACCTAATGGTCGGTCTCGAGATTGGGACCTCCAAAATCTGCGTGGTCGTCGGAGAGAGCCGGCCCGATGGCACGCTAAAAATCCTTGGCGTAGGCCAGGCACCATCACGTGGCGTACGCAAGGGCGAAATCGTCGATTTTGAAACGGCAATGAAATGCGTGCACGAGGCAGTCGTCGATGCCGAACAGAAAAGCGACGTAATGATCAAGAGTGTTTACGTCGCCGTGGCCGGCTCACACCTGATGAGTTTTAACAATCGCGGATGTGTGATGCTGCCAGAGGATCGCGATGAAATCGATGAGCAGGATGTGGAGGACGTTAAAATCAACGCGCGCGAGGTGAGCATTCCAGCGCAAAACGCATTCCTGCATTCCGTCATTCAACATTATCAGGTCGATGGACAACAGGGCGTGCTCAACCCGGTCGGAATGCTCGGGCAAAAACTGGAAGCCGATTTTCACATCATCCACGGAGTACGCACACGCATCCAAAACACCATTCGATGTGTAAAAGAACTGCCGCTGGACGTGGAAGACGTGGTTTTTAGCGGTCTGGCTTCGGCGCAAGTCGTGCTCACCCAACATGAAAAAGATCTCGGCGCATTGGTGATCGATATGGGCGGCGGAACGACTGATTACATTTTGTACTCTGAGGGCGCGGTGCGACAAAGCGGTTGTCTGGCCGTGGGCGGCGACCACATCACGAACGATATCTCCATGGGTCTGCGCATCCCAATGGCACGCGCGGAAAAATTAAAGACTGAAGAGGGCAGCTGCGTTCTCGGGAATTGTCTGCCCGGCGAAATGATCCTACTCAAGGACGATTCAGGTTTTGCGGGCAAGGAGGTCGAGCGTGAAACGCTGAACACCATTATTCACCTGAGGCTGCGTGAAGCGTTTGAGTTGCTCAAACGCAGACTCGAGGAGGAACCATATCTCGGGTATCTGGGAGCCGGGATTTTTATCACCGGCGGCTGCAGTCTTCTCAGCGGAATCGACCATCTCGCAGCGGACATTTTCGAAATACCGGCCAACCTGACACACGCGCAGGCTGCATGGGGTGTCACGTCCGCGGTGGAAAATCCTCAGTTTTCTACGGCAATCGGGCTGGTCAAGTTCGCGCAAGTGATGCATACCGACCGACCGGCTCGAGGGTTTAGCCGGATCCTTGGAAGACTTTTCAGCGGAAAACGATGAGGAGGAAGCCCGAAGCCCGAACACCAGCACACAGCTGTCATCTCGAGCGAAGCGAAGGATCTCTGGTCCTTATTCTGTCGCGCGGCACCTTGTCCAGAGATGTTTCGCTTCGCTCAACATGACAGCAAGGCGTATGCAACGTGGCATGAAGGTTAGAGCTTCTCAGAAAGTTGGTAATCGGAGGGTTAGTGATTAAAACATGATTCAGCTAAACAAAAACTACAGTCTCCCGGAACGTCTGGCCGAGTTTATTCCAATCAAAATCGTCAGCGTGGGCGGAGCCGGTCTGAACGCACTCGATCGCATCGTGCTTGACGGATTGGAGCGAGCCGATGTAGTCGCCATCAACACTGATGTGCATTCACTGACCAGTTCAGTCGCGACGCGCAAGGTGCAGCTCGGCCGCAGTGTGTCGCGTGGTTTGGGTGCTGGCGGCGATCCGGATGTAGGCTACCAGGCGGCCCTGGAATCGGCCGACGAAATTCGCGAAGCGTTGACTGATTCGCGTGTGATTTTCATCTGTGCAGGACTTGGTGGCGGCACGGGATCAGGTGCGGCGCCGTACGTCGCGCAAGCGGCGCGTGAAGCGGGGGCACTGGTCATCGCTTTTGTGACTCTTCCGTTTGGATTCGAAGGCAAACGGCGCAACGCGCAGGCCCGCGAGGCGCTGGCGCGGCTCAGTGAGTTTGCTCATGCCGTGGTGTGTTTCGAGAACGATCGAATGGGCGATCTGACTGTGCCGCAGGCAGGAATTCATCAGGCATTCGCGATGGCGGATATGACTATTAGCCAAAGCGTGCGATCGATTGTGAATCTCATCCAGCGGCCGGGACTCATTCGTATCGGCTTTGATGATTTGCTGTCTGCGTTGCGGGCACGCAATAGCCGTTGCTTATTTGCTTACGGCGAATCGGATTCGGACAATCGCGCGCATGACGCCCTCACGCAGGCGCTGAAAAATCCATTAATGGATCGTGGCCGGATGCTGGCAGATGCGACCCACGTGCTTGTACAGGTAGCTGGCGGACCCGGCATGACGCTCTCCGAAGTCGAGATTCTCATGCAGGAACTAGGGCGTCATGTCAGCGAACAAACGCAAATCCTATTTGGTGCAGTCGTCGATCCGGGTCTAGGAGACCGATTGAGCGTGACGGTCATCAGCTCACTTTCAGCAGAAGAGGAAGTTCTGCTGCAAACGCCTCCCGCGCCGATCAGTGCGTCTCCACCGCCAGCTCGAGAGCGAGACCAAGCCCCGGCACCTCAGGTTCAAATTGAAGAGCCGATCGTCGAAGTTCAACACGAAGAGCAAACAATTCCGTTCGAAGAACCTGTGGCGGCGGCTGAGACGCAACCACTCGTAATGCCCATCTCCACTGAACCGCCGGTGACACCGATTCATAATAGTGAACCCGAGCCGCCAATCACGCCCGAGGAGAAACCGGTGGCGTGGAAGGAAGAGAAAGTGCCAACGGAAAAATCAGCGCCCCCCGCCAAGCAGGAAGTCTTGCAATTTGAGCCGGTCACACGCGGTCGTTTCGAAAAGAGCGAACCAACGATCATCGAAGGCGAAGACCTCGATGTCCCGACGTATCTTCGGAAAAATATCAAAGTGAAGTGACATCACCGCAGGCGATGTCATCCCGAGCGCAGCCCGTTCGACTCGCTTCGCTCGCTCAGGGTAAACTGCGCAGTGGAGGAATCCCGTGGACTTACGGACGCGTTTCGCTACGGGATGGTGGAAAGCCTAACAGAGCCCCGAAAACGCTCGGGCGCTTCGTTGCAGCCATGACTACGCTCGGAATAAACAGATTCATTACCTCTTCATCAGTTCGAGCACAGCCGTCGTCATTGCGATCACACCTGTTCGAATTGTTGGCTCGGGGACGGGTGCGAACTTGCTGGAGTGCAAACTCGGGAGGTGTGTTCCGGTCCTTTTGCTCTCTGCAATCTTCTCTGGCGCTACCGCGCCCACATGGAAATCAACTGCCGGTACCGAATGGTCTGGCAAGCTGAATTCGGAAAAATCTTCGCCGCCCATTGTTGGATCCACAATCTCCACATTTTGTGGGCCTAACGACTGTTTCCAGGCGCCAACGAGCCGTTTGGTGAGTTCCGGATTGTTGTAAGTCGCAGGCGTGAATTCGTTTTTTAAAACGTTTACGACCGGTGCGCGGTCGGGCGGCACGCCGCCTGCCGTGGCGATTCCTTTTGCGATACGATCGATTGCAGCGAGCACGCGTTCGCGCACATCAGGCTTATAGGTGCGCACGGTCAACTGCATTTTCACCTCATCTGGAATGATGTTGTGCTTTGTGCCGCCGTGAATCGAGCCAACGGTGATGACGATCGGATTGAGCGGATTATTTTCACGCGAGGCAATCGTCTGCCACGCGTTGATCATCTCCGCCGCAAGCACGATCGGGTCCTTGGTCGTGTACGGATACGCGCCGTGCCCGCCGACGCCCCGCACCGTCACATCCACTGAATCGACATTCGCATACGTGTAACCTTCGGTGACCCCGATGTGGCCGGTTTGCATGTCTGCTTTGTCGTGAAATCCCAGCGCAAAATCCGGTCTACCGAAGTGTTCGTACAGACCAGCCTTGAGCAATGCACGGGCGCCGCTGCCAGTTTCCTCTGCCGGTTGAGCGACAAAAATGATCGTGCCGTGCCATTGATCTTTCAGCTTCGCCAGCGCACGCGCTACACCAATAAACATGGATACATGTGCGTCATGCCCGCACGCATGCATGACAGGCACATCTTTGCCTTCAGCGTTCTTCGCGACGACCTTGCTGGCGTACGGCAGGCCAGTTTCCTCTCCGACGGGCAGGGCGTCCATGTCTGTGCGTACCACAATCTTCGAACCGTCCCCGTTTCTCATCACCCCGATTACGCCGTAGCATTTTTGGGTTGGGTTATCATATTTGCCGAAATG
>JBLMXH010000133.1:0-3711 GCA_050257685.1 Nitrospirota bacterium | reverse complement strand
GTTAAGAAGATGTCCTGGACATCGGCGTCGAAGGCAAGAAGCCGCGTGTCCCATTCATAGCTCATTGTTTGCCAGAGAAATCGGATGTTGGTGAAAACGCCGGACCGCAGGAGCTGCTCGAGCAAACCGCCCCTGCGACTTCCCATTGCATTCGCGGCGAGGCTTGTTTCTAGGAAGGAGGTTAAGTCGAGACTTGCTCTTCCCGGCGCAACGGCGCTCGTTGGATCCACTCGAGTCCATCCGCTTTCCGGAAGCCAAACCTCGCACCACGCATGCGCGTCCGCTTGCCGCACCAAAACGAAGTGGCCCAGGTCGTTGTACTCGCCCCCGAGATAGCCGACTACAACACGCGCAGGAATTCCTGCTAACCGCATCAGAGTCGCGAAACTCGCCGCATAGTGTTCGCAGAATCCCACCCGACGGCGGAAAAGAAATTCCTCCAGATTGTCGTATTCGCCTGGTGTCAACGAATAGCTGAACCCTTGTGTTCGGAAAAACTGAAGCGCGCTGCTTACTACGCCGCGGGCATCACGACTTTGCACCGCCCACGACTGTGCCAGGTCGCGCACGGCCGGACTAATCGATGCCGGAACCTCCAGCGCTTCCGCTCGTTCCCTCGCTGCGATGTCGGTGCTTCTCCGTTCTGAGGACACGACATCGTATCGGCGCGATTTTCGAATCGGCTGGACACTGTAGAGGTAATCGCCCCGTACGAGCATTGCACCTGGAACAGCTTTGATCGGGCGGTCGAGCGCAAATATCCAGCGCGCACCATTCGGCGGTAACGTGATCCGTTGCCGGATTTCCTTTGTATTCGTCAATGGAACTGACCGGCCACGAGTGTCCGCCAAGTCTGGCGTGGAAGTTGGAGACTTTGAGTGCGGCGCATACGGAGCTCGCCATTCCATTCCATTGCAATTCCACATCACGACCCCACGCCAATACATCGGACCTATCGGTCGAGTGCTGCTTCCGGGAAATTCCGCGCGGAAGGCAATTTCGGAAGAATTCGTAAGGGCGGCGATGCTTCCAGGAGATAGCCGATCGGAAAACCCGGTATTCGGCGAACGCAAAAAACGCAGTTCGAATCGCAGCCCGGTATTAACTCGAGGAAACAGGAGGAAGAACAGCACCACAAGAGGCAATGCCTGAAGAAGGAGCTTGCACGTCGTGCCAACCGGCGGCCAGACCATCCCCGGTGAAGTTCCACGATGAAACTGAATGAGTGCCACTAAGAGCAGGGCAAATGCAGTCAGTAGGCACAAAGACGTCGTCAAGTCTTGCGACAGGAAGAATCCACACAAACAAAGCATCCACCCGACGAGTACCATCACTCGGAATTCTCGTGCCGTATGTGCTTCGAGAACCTTCAGAGACACGAGAACCACAAGGAGTGATATGCCTGCCTCAACTCCTCTAACAGCACCGTAACTGATAAAAACTGCTGTAAACCCAGCGGCGACCAGTAGCAGTTTCACGACGACAGACCGAAGCCGGTAACCGTTTGGTTCCATCCAAAATTTCAGTGCCAGCGAGACGAGAAAAAGCCACGGAACCCAGATAACCAGAGAGTCGAAGAACGGAGGTAACGTGAAAAGCAATGCTGCCGCCATCCAAAGCAACGGTTGCCGGGGAATGCTTGTGTCCCGCCTGCTCCTATTCATGCTGATGCGCGTGCTCTTGCTCATGCTCCTATTCTTGCTCTTGTCCCCGAAACAGACTCAAAGCGCGCAGGCAATAGTGAAAATGCATTTGCCCAAGCGCTGGAGAAATTTCAATGCCCGGAAGACGAAGGCCGTAAGGTTGGCGTGCACGCTCAGCCTCGATCACCCATAGCGTCAGCTGTGACAGCTTTTCTTCCACATCAGCAAATCGAAGCTCGAAAAAATCGAGAAACACCGCACCCTTGATCTCGGCGGCGAACTGTTTTGTCATCAGTGGTTGCCCGCGCGCCACGGCTCTCCAATCAATATGACGCTGCGATTCGCCATGGATATAGGCGCGAACCCCCGCAAAGTCCTCCCCGGGGCCGGGGCCTTGTTGAACGGACCGATCGGCGAAGCGTGAATGATTTGCTGGTAACTGAGAATTTCCCGCCGGCCTTGGATAGACGAGGTAGGTCTGGTTAGACACAAATTCCCTGGACGCACGGAGAAATCCAAGCGGATAACAACTCGTTAGGCCTAATCTTTTTATTGTATGTTCGCCTCGCTGACTTGCCGGGAATCGAAGGGTCAGACGCGCCGCATTCTCGCAGGGAATACAATCGACGCGTTTGCGTGTTTTGGCCGCATCGTGCAAAACCACTTCGATTCCATACCGCGTCGCACGGGAGTTATTCATGATTTCAACCGGCAGGCACACGTCGTCGCCTGCAAACGTTGGCTTAGCCGATTCAACCCTCAGAGTGACGCCTGAAATGTTGATCAGTGTGTGCGGAATTGAGACTAGAACCACCGAACTCAGCAAAAACAGGAGCAGGTAAATTGCTGCGCTGTTTTGACTCGAAGCGCCGTACCACATCGCGGCGAGCACAAAGAGTAGCGCCGCAAAGCCCGCAGTTGGATAGACCAGCGGAAATTTTCTTGCTTTCACGGAACCGGCACGGTGTGAAGCAGATTATCAGCCAGTGTCCGTCCGCTTTGTCCCGACTGTTCGAGATCGTGCCCGAGACGATGTCCCATTACTGCCACTCCCACCGCTTGGATGTCTTCCGGAAGGAGCATCTCGCGTCCGTGCATCAGCGCCCAAGCCTGCGATGCGTGCAACAATGCGAGCCCGGCGCGCGGCGATAAGCCCGTCACGTGGCGTTGTCGAGAGGCATCCAGCAGGTCCTGCAGATAATCAAGCAACGCTGGTGAGGCGTAAACCCTTCGCACATTGTCTTGAATCTCGATCAATGTTCTCGGACTCATCACCGGTTTTAATTCCTTGAGCATTTCACGCCGATCCATTCCCAGCAGCATTGCACGCTCGCTGGTGCGATCAGGCACCCCCAGCTCGATCCGCATGAGAAAACGATCCAGCTGCGATTCCGGCAGCGGAAAGGTGCCGACTGCGTGTTGCGGATTCTGTGTTGCGATCACAAAAAACGGTTGTGGCAAATCGTAGGTCATCCCATCGACGGAGATGCGGTGTTCTTCCATTGCTTCAAGTAGCGCGCTTTGCGTCTTCGCTGTCGCGCGATTCACCTCGTCGATCAGCACTACCTGCGAAAACAACGGGCCTCGATGAAACACGAACCGTTGTTCGGTCCGGTCGAAGATGGAATTGCCGAGAATATCAGCCGGCAACAGATCACTCGTGAATTGAATCCGCTGGAATGCCAGCGCCAGCGAGCGTGCTAACGCCTGGGATAACGTCGTTTTGCCAACGCCGGGAATATCTTCAATCAAAAGATGCCCTCGCGCGAGTAAGCAGGCGACAGCGAGCTTTACTGACTGGGTTTTGCCTACGATGACTTCACAGATCTGCTTAGTGAAAGCCTCAACGTGATCGGTCACTCCGGGATGATCTGTGGGAACAATGCCTTTCGCAAACATGACGTGGGGGGAAATGAGTATCCGGCTCGTTACTTTTGCCGGTGCTCTTGTTTCGTCGTTGAATCGGATAAATCAAGTTTTTCTGCAGATGTTCGCCGTCGTTTCACAGGCTCGCCCGGCTTCAGTGCGCCAGTTTCGTCCACTCTCTTGCTCGTGCTCCTGCTCATGC
>JBLMXH010000132.1:0-24644 GCA_050257685.1 Nitrospirota bacterium | reverse complement strand
CAGCGCTATGTTAGGGAACAGCATGTCGGAAATTTAATCTGGAAGGCATGAATCCAAGAACCATGTTCCATGCTTTCCTACTCTCCTGGTTTCCAGATTCAGTTCTGTCCCTGCCATGAGACACAAGCATTCCGATTACATGCATTGGTCCAAGACGCAGAGCCGGGCGCGTTTCAATCTCGCAACGAGCGGCGTAGCGCCTTTTTCTCTGCGCGAATTACCGGTTCGTCTGGAGACACTCGAGATTAATGGCGATAGCAGTTATGGCCATGCGCCGTTACAGAAAGCTATCGCTACGCATCACGGCATTGATCCTGACTGCGTTGTGGAATCGGCTGGTACGTCTATGGCAAATCATCTGGCCATGGCTGCGATTATTGAACCCGGCGATGAAGTATTGATCGAGCATCCGGCGTACGGGCCGATTCTGGACGTTGCGCATTATCTTCAGGCGAAAGTGAAGCGATTTGCACGCACTAGCGACACTGGGTGGCTTGTCGACTCTGGCGAGATTCGTCGCGCGATTACGCCAAAGACGCGACTGATCGTGATCACGAACCTGCACAACCCGACGAGTGCACTTACGCCGGATTGGGTTCTACTCGAAGTGGGTGAGATCGCCCGAAGCGTGGGCGCGCTGGTGCTGGTGGACGAGGTTTATCTCGATGCAGTTTACCAAGGTACACCGCGTACATCATTCCACCTCGGCACGGAATTCGTGGTCACCAGCAGCCTAACGAAGGTTTACGGTGTCAGTGGTCTGCGATGTGGATGGATCCTGGCGCGCCCCGACCTCGCATGGAAGATGCGTCGCCTTAACGATCTCTACAGCGCGACCGCTGTTTATCCGGGGCTGCTTCTGTCTGTCGCGGTATTTAAACACTTGAACCTGCTTCGTGAAAAAGCGCGCCGGATCGTGCAGACAGATCGCAAACTGCTTCGGGATTTTCTCATAAAGGAATCCGCGCTTTCAGCGGTCTGGACAGAGTGGGGCACCACATCGTTCGTGCAATTGCTAGATGGCAACGTGGAAGATTTTCTGCACAGGCTACGTGTGGAGTTTGACACCTCGGCGGTTCCCGGTCGTTTTTTCGAAATGCCTGATCACTTTCGCATTGGGATGGGTGTAAACAGCGAAATGTTCGCAGAAGGCCTCAACCGCATTAATCGCGCACTCACATAGCCGCGACATGTACAATCAAATTACTCCGCTGCCGCCACACGCCTGTGGCCCGCCTCTCAATTGTGAAACGACACGGAAAAGGGCCAAGAGGGGTCCGCACACGACGGATTCGCCCTGCGGCGAATCGGTGGCTATGTAGAAGCTACTCGGCGCGGTACCGGGCTGGGACGCGGTCGCGGAGTCGGAATAACTCTTGGTGTTGGTGTGACTGCAGGCGTGGACGTTGCTGTGGGAGTAGCCGAGGGCGTGGGTGTAGGCGTCAGCGTAGCCGTTGGCGTGGGCGTGTTTACCTGTACTTCGAACGAGCCTTTATCGATCCGACCGTTTACCACTCGGTCAAAGCCGGGGCCACGCTGGTCGTAGTTAGGTGGCGGAGTAAAGGCGGGATCTCCCGTGTCGATACCGAGGCTACCTGGTAACAAGGCGTGAGTGAGGGTAGGGCCCCCGTTCTCCTGCAACGGACCCAGCAGTGGATCAGTGTTAATTTGATCGCCTGGCCCATTCAGATAACCACCAGCATCATCGCTGCTAAGGTTGTAACCCCGTGAAATCACTGTGCCGCCAGCATTGTAAATATTTCCCCCCATCTTGCCGGCATTCAACACGGTATCTCCGATGGACAACGTTACAGAATTAGCGATGGCAATACTTCCTCCGAAATTCGCTGAGTTACCGGTGAAAGTGGTATTGCTGAGCGTTAATCCAGCAACGTTATTGATGCCGCCACCGTAAGATTGAGCAGAGTTTCCACTGATCGTGCAATTGCTAAGAATCGCTGTTCCTTTTGTGTCCGCGATGTTGAGAATGGCTCCAGCGTCATCTGCCGCTGAGTTGTTATTGAGCGTTGTGTTATTGATTTGTAGCAGCGTGGTTCCTTTCATGCGGCCATCGTTGCAAATGCCTGCTCCGTGCGTCGCAGCGTTATCGTTAATTGTGCAGTTGTTAATCCCCATTATCGCGGCTCCGCCAGTGCCGTTATTGCAAATGCCGCCGCCATCATTTCCGGTTGAGTTCCCGGTAATAATAGAATCGTTGAAAGTCAGGGTCGCCGCACCAGCGTTATGTACGCCGCCGCCGTCGCGAAATGCCACGTTATTGGTGATCGTGCAATCACCGAGAGTCAACGTGGCGTGATCGTTGTAAATGCCGCCTCCATCTGGGTCGGATTGGCTACTGGCATTTCCATTCGTGATATTCAGGCCAGAAATCGTGACGGTTCTACTAGAAGCGATGTGGAACACACGAGCCTTAGCGTTGCCGTTAACAGAGAGGACATCAGGTCCAGGACCTGAAATCGTGGCACTTTTGTCCACTAACAATTCGCCACTCGTCAATCCGATCGAGCCAGTCACTGCAAATTCGATGATGTCGCCATCATTCGCATCCACGAGCGCTTGGCGCAAGGAGCCGGGGCCGCTATCGTTCGTGTTCGTTACGGTGATGATGTTTGCGTAGGCTGTTAAGCCGACTGCAACGAAAAGCCAGACGCAGATGTGGGCGCGCAAGCTGAAGAAACCCGACACCGAAAGTTCTCGGGTGCTCGCGACCCCATACCGGAGTTGAGCAGTGCGTTTCTTTTTCATTGGTCAAAGCTTACGGCCGTGGTGCTGGAGTAGGAGGCAGCCTTGGCGTGCCCAAGAGGAAATAGGGACCTGCCCGGAAATTCACGAAACGCGGATTGAACTGCATGCTTCTTTTTCACAGCCATGATTTACGGGCGCGGCGCGTGGGTTGGGCGTGGCCGCGGTCCAGGCGGTACACGCCGCGGGGGTTGCACCTCAAACGCGCCGACGTCTACGCGACGATTGAATACCCGAACGTAAGGACTGCCGCGCTGATCGTAAAAAGGTGGCGGAGTGAAATTTGGATCACCGGCGTCGATCGCGGGGCTGGCTAACAACAACGCGTGAGTCAACGTTGGGCCGCCGTTATTCTGCAAGGGGCCAAGTAGCGGATCGGTGTTAATTTGATCCCCCGGTCCGTTCAGGAAGCCGCTGGCGTCGTCACTGCTCACGTTGTAGCCGCGCGACATGACCGTGCCTCCGTTGTTGTCGATGTTAGGACCCGACGCGCCAGTCTTCAGGACCGTGTTCCCGATCTCCAGCGCAGCGCTCACATGAATGCCGCCGCCGCTGTTATCGCTCACAGTGCTGTTAGTCATCACGCCGCCGCCGTCCATTCCGCCACCAGACAGTGACGCATAGTTACCGCTAAGAGTGCTGTTACTGAGTGATACCAGGCCCGAGATTCCGCCGCCGCGACCCCACGGTTGACCGTCATGTCCGCCAATGGCTCCATTGCCGCTAATCGTACTGCTGTTGATGGTTAACAGCCCGTCGTTTTCGATACCACCGCCAGATGAGTATGCCTGATTGTTGCTGATTGTGCTATTCGTAATCACCAGCGTCCCATAACTGAGTATGCCGCCCCCATCGCCCAGCGCGTACGGATCAGGTACACCAGCAAGGTTGTTAGTTATGACACTGTTGCTGACGATCACCGTGCCGCCACTGTTGAGGATGCCCCCACCGGCTCCGCCACCAGTGGGGAAGCCATTAAAAGCCGCGGTATTGCTCTCGATGGTGCTATTCCTCAGCGACAGGGTCGCTGCACCGCTATTGTCAGCATCATTGTAAAGGCCTCCGCCAGCAGAAGCATAATTGCCGCTGACACTGCTGTTGAGAATTGTCAGCGTAGCACTGCCTGCTGAACCATCGTTGTAAACTCCGCCACCGTTTTCGCCGGAGCTGTTCTGTACCACGCAACCTTCTAAGGTGACGACAGCGTGATCGTTCAAGATTCCACCACCGGCCTGTTGATCACCGGAATTACCGTCGCTAATCGTGAGACCTTCCACCGTGGCGGTGACGTCAGGCATGACGTGCATGATACGAATCGTTGTATTTGAGGACCGGAATACACCAAGGAGAGTCGATCCTGGTCCGTTGACAGTGACACTTTTGTCAATCACAAGCTCTCCGCTCGTTAGGCCTATGTTCCTGTGATTTAATGCTGAATCGAACTGGATGGTGTCGCCGTTATGAGCGTCGGCGAGCGCCTGGCGCAACGTCCCCGGACCGCTGTCGTCTGTGTTCGTGACTCTGGTCGTCGGTGTCGTTGTGGGTGTTGGAGTAGCGCAGGATGGCATGACATATGTGGTCGAGACATTCTGCGGCGGAGGGACGTTGCAGAAGTCTTGGGAGAAAAACCCGGTAGAGCCTTGTACGCCAGCGGCGAAAAGATTGAAGCTGAACGGATACGGCTGGGTGACGCCATAGATAACGTCAAAGCGCTTGTTCGGATGGTTCTCGTATAATCGCACCTCGAAATTCGCTGTTAGTGCGCCGTTCTCACGGCGCACTGCATGCCACTCGATGTTGAATATGCGATTAGGTGCAATGCCCGAAATAGATGTGAAGATGCCGCACCCATTTGCCCAGGACGTGCAACCGGGCGCACTTCTAATCGTGCTCCACTCGCCCCACAGCGCGAAGATGGTGTAGTCATAAGGGCAGTTATTGGGCGGTGCGGGCAGGCAGGTTTCTGTATAGCCAGAGGGTTCGTTACCACACACAAAATCAAGCCGCCCACTCGAGTTGACCATCACCGCATTGAATGTCTGGTCATATAACAGGAATGGGAATGGCAGGTTGATTGTCGTGTCACACCAGGCGCAGTGATTGCCGGTATCGGTGTTCCCCGGCACAATCGGATCGGTTTGGTAAATTATAGCGTATTGGCAAGGTCCAGCTTCTGCCGCATCGCCGCCAATTACGGCTCCGGCAGGTTGGCTCGACGCCGGCGAATTCAGTCCGGTACCATGTGGGCGTCCTGCAGCGGGCGTGGCGAACAGGGTGGCAAGCAGCCCGGCAAGAACAACGAACAGTTCAAGCGAAATACACAGGGTCAAGAAAGCGGACTGAGCAGTGTGTCGGTTTTTCATCAGCGAAAGCCATGGGCGCGCGGTTCACGCATTGAGTGGAATCTTGTAAGGGGTGTAGGTCGCTGTGTACGGGTGTCTGTTGTCGACACCGTCAGTGCAGCTGGTGTTCGAGAGAGTGGCAACGTGGAAGTCGTTTTCGACCACTGATTTTGTTGGGATTGCATAAGAATGTCGAGAGTTTTCAGACCTTTGAAAAACCCTGCTTCGCCCCAAGCGGCGTCGCGCCGCCGCACTCCAAAGGTCGCGGCGGCGACCGAAGAACATTCGTGTGAATTAGTGTCCATTCGTGGTTAGTTCCGTTCTGAAATGGAGATTTCAGCGATGTTGGATCGTGATGATTTTCAGATTCGCCGGGCGCAGGTAGATGATGTGTCAGTCATTCTCGAGTTGATCCGCGATTTGGCGACGTATGAACGGGCGCCGGAGGAAGCGGTCGCGACGAAGGATCAGCTCGTCGACGTTTTGTTTGGTGAACGGCCGGTGGCGGAAGTACTCCTTGCACTTGAAGGAGATTCGCCGGTGGGATTTGCAGTTTACTTTTACAATTTTTCTACCTGGCTCGGACGACCAGGTCTTTACCTCGAAGACTTGTTCGTTAAGCCGGAAAAGCGCGGGAAAGGTTATGGCCGCGCCTTGCTTGTAGAGCTGGCGAAGATTGCGCGCAATCGCGGGTGCGGTCGGATGGAATGGGCGGTGTTGAATTGGAATGAGCCGGCCATCAAATTCTACCGCACTCTTGGCGCCAAGCCGATGAATGAATGGACCGTGTTCCGATTGACGCGTGAGGAAATCGCAAAATTAGCGAATGGTTAGCTCTGGGGAGCAGCCGCCGCCGCGACCTGCCGATGGCGCGAGGCCATCGTGAACTTCTCCTGATTGGGAGTTTTGCGCATGGCGGGAGTCGAAGCATTTCGACGAGGCGCCGAAACGTGCACGCGAGGCGCGTGCGCTCCCCGGAACCAGCACGGATTACCGTGCGTTAACCGAGAGTAAGACAAAAGCAGAGTAGGAATACGATTACGATGCAGAAGACAAACGAAGAAGAAGAGTAGGAGGAACAGAGAGACTCTAATGGCGAAGAAACTTACAAAAATCGAGGATTACGGGTTTCTTAGCGATACCCAAACCGGCGCGCTGGTCAGTCGAGACGGTTGCGTAGACTGGCTCTGCTTCCCGCGGTTCGATTCCGGGTCCTGTTTTGCGTCCCTGCTCGGCGAAAAGGAAAATGGACACTGGCGTTTTTTTCCTGATGAAGAGGTAACAGCGGTGCGTCGTCGTTACCGTGGAGAAACGCTCATCCTGGAAACAGAGTTGGAAACGAAACATGGAGCGGTGCGCCTGATCGATTTCATGCCGCCGCGCGGTGAGGATCCAGATATCGTCCGCATCATCCAAGGCCTGCGGGGGAGGGTCGCGATGCAGATGGAGCTGATCATCCGGTTCGATTACGGGCAGATCGTGCCATGGGTGCGGCGCCGCAAGCGATTCGGCGGTCTCGAAGCAATTGCCGGTCCCGACGGCTTAATCTTACGAACGCCGGTTGAGATGCACGGCAAGGACTTGACGACTGTAGCCGAGTTCACTGTCGCAAAAGGCGATCGCATACCGTTTGTGCTTACGTGGTATCCTTCACACAAAGATCCGCCGAGGAAGATCGACCCCGAGCACGCGTTGCGCGACACCGAAGAGTTTTGGACCGGCTGGGCGAAGCAATTCAGAAGCCAAGCGAAATGGCGCGACGCAATCGTTCGTTCACTGATTACGCTGAAAGGTCTGACGTATGCTCCGACTGGCGGTTTGGTTGCTGCCCTAACGACTTCATTGCCCGAACAAATAGGAGGTGTCCGCAACTGGGATTATCGGTACTGCTGGCTGCGCGATGCGGCGCTCATCTTGCTCGTGCTAATGCGCGCAGGGTACCGCGAGGAAGCCACTTCGTGGCGGCAATGGTTGTTGCGCGCCATCGCAGGTAGCCCGGCGCAAATGCAAACGATTTACGGTGTGCAAGGCGAACGGCGTCTGCCGGAGTTCGAAATTCCGTGGCTGTCGGGATACGAAAATTCCCGGCCGGTGCGCGTAGGCAATGCAGCTTCAAACCAGTTTCAGCTCGATGTTTATGGTGAAGTGCTCGCTGCAGTCTGGCAGGCTGATTGTGCCGGAATCAAAATGACCGAGCCGGATTGGGCGCTGATGGTTGAACTCATGAAATTTCTGGAGTCACACTGGCACGAACCCGATGAAGGGATCTGGGAAGTTCGCGGCGGCCGGCAACAGTTTACACACTCAAAGATTATGGCGTGGCTGGCTTTCGATTGCGCGATCAAACTTGTCGAGGACTGCAAGTGCGCGGCAAATGAACATTTAGGCAAGTGGCAAAAAATCCGCGATGAAATTCATGCGCAAGTCTGCCATCGCGGATACAACGCAAAGAAAAAAGCGTTTACGCAGGTATACGGATCCGATGCGCTCGATGCGAGTCTTCTGACAATGCCGCTTGTGGGGTTTTTGCCGGTGAGTGATCACCGTGTTCGTGGAACTGTAGAGGCAATTGAGCGCGAATTAATGGACGACGGGTTCGTGCTCCGCTATCGGCCGCAGGAAAAAGAGATCGATGGATTGCCGGGCAGCGAAGGCGTGTTTCTTCCCTGCTCGTTTTGGTTGGCGATGTGTTGGCATTTACTCGAGAGAAAGAAAGAAGCCAGAGAATTGTTTGAACGTCTTCTCGATGTTCGGAATGATCTTGGGTTACTGTCAGAGGAATACGATCCACGGCAGAAGCGTCAGCTGGGCAATTTTCCGCAGGCTTTCTCGCATGTGGCGCTGGTAAGTTGCGCGCGACTTCTGGCGGGCGAAGACGTATTACCGATCCGACGTGATTAAATCTGCGCGGCCCAACATAGCTGTTCGTTCCGAGCAAAGTGATGCTGTGCGCGATTGCGGCTAAGCAGTACCGGCGGACACGAGCCGGCGAATCAGGTCTTCAGTCGCAACGATGCCGCGAAAATTGTTCTTTCGATCGACGACAGCCGCCAAACCGAGCCGCCCACCGCGCAGTTGCTGCATAACGCGGTAGGTGGGCTCATCCTCCGTAGTCGTTACAATGCGCCGAATATATTTGCTTAATGGTTTGTTTCCGCTGCGTTCGAGCAAAATGTCCAGAACATTGACCAGTCCCGCGGGTTGGCCGTCGGGTGCAAGCACGGGCAGACGATCAAGACCGGTCGAAGCGCTAAGATCGAGCGCGTCCTGTGTTGATGCGCCGGACTGTAGCGCGGCGACTTTCGCCGAAGGCACCATGACGTCGCGGATTTTGGAGCCGCGAAAGTCAACGACGCTGTGAATCATCGCCCGCTCCGTCGCAGTAAGAGCGCCCTCACGCTCGCTTTGCATTGTGATCTGTTTCAGTTCCTCGCGCGCCGCGAATACGCGGCCGCGTTTCCCGCCGTGACCTGGCACAACTAAATTGCCGAACCGCGCGCCAAGCTCGAGGAGCGGCGAAAATAAAATGGACGTGAATTCGAGCACACCTGCAAGTCGCGCCAGTGCGCGAAAGGGAAATCGCCGAAACAGCGACTTGGGGAGAACGGACAATACAAACAGATAGATCGGAAGCGCAACAGCCAAAGCGATCAAGAACCCGGCATACCCGTACCACTGCAACAGTTGGCTCGTTAGCAAGAGCAGAGCGATGATATCCGCCGCATTCGTGATGAGCAGAACGGTCGCCAATAACCGTTCGGGATGTTTTAGCAGGCGATTCAATCGCAATGCCGCAGGCACGCGGCGCTTTACGTTCTGCCGCAATCGCACCGGATCGATCGAGAGCAGGCCGCTTTCGATTCCGTTGAAGAAAAAGGAAATGATCCAGCAGCAAACAATAACGATGATGGCAGCCGTCATGCCGCCTCCTCGAACGCCTTTGACGTTTTCTCCAGCAGGACTTCTTCGATTCTCTTGCGCCCGGCACGACGCACGGTGATCACCAGGCCTGGGATTTCGAGTTTCGTTCCCGAAGACGGCATATACCCGAGCCGCGTGAAAATAAATCCGCCGATAGTGTCGATTCCTTCGGCATCAATTTCAAAGCCGAGATGTTCGGTCAAATCATCCAGACGCGCGTTGCCGCTCACCAGAAATTTGCCGTTCCCGAGGGGCTCGATGTAAAACTCCGAACCGTCCCGTGGCACAGTCCCGCTCAGAATTTCGTCGACCAAATCCTCCATGGTGATGATTCCTTCAGTGCCGCCAAATTCGTCAATCACGACGCCCATGCCCTGGGGATGCGTCAGAAAAAGCTTGAGCAATTCCAGTGCTCGCATCGTCTCCGGGATGAATGACGGCGAGATAAGTTTCTCGGTGTAATGATCGGTTGAATCGAGCAGGAAAAGTTTTACGTCTATAATGCCGACGATTTGATCGGGCGTATCAGCATAAACTGGGACGCGTCGATGCCGTTTCTCTTTTAGACGCGCGATTGCTTCCTCATTAGTTAAATCATCCGGCAGCATGAAACTGTCCACGCGCGGTGTCATGCAATCCTTCGCCGTTCGATCGCCAAGCTTGATGATTTCCTGGATCATCTCAGCTTCTCCGTGGTACAACGTGCCTTCCTCTTCACCGATCTGAAGCAGTGTGCCCAATTCCTCGTCGCTTAAGCGCGGTCGGCTGCGGAGATGCGCTGGCGTCAAACGATCGATCACATAATCACTCATCGATTCGAGTCCGCGGCCGATACGATCGAGAAATGGCATCGCGACTTGCAAGGTGAAAGCGCCTATGGCTGAAAGCTTCGATGGCGCTGCGAGCGCGACCAGTTTAGGAACCAGATCGCAAAGCAAAACAACGACGGCGAAGATCAAAATGCCGGCTAACCATTGTGGAACGCGGCCTGCCAAAGGGCCTTCCCACAGAAAAAACAGACACAAAATAACCAGAAGCACATTGACCAATCCGTCGCCCAAGAGCAGCACATTCAAGACGCGACGGGGATTTTCGCGGAAGAGCTGTATGAAATTCGTTAGGCCCGTATGATTCTCTTCGAGCCGTCGCAGTTGGTGCGGCTTTAGCAAAGAGAGCGCGGTCTCTACTCTGGAAAACAGCGCAGAACAGAAGATCAAAATCACGATGGCGCCCAGCACAGCGGCCAAGGTAAGGGCACTCATCTTTGCGGCACCAAACCGTGCGCGCCTTGGCTGGTTTTGCCGGCGCGAAGGAGAGGGGAGGGCGAACGATCTCCCTCCGAAGAGTTGGTGGTTCGTGGTTTGCTCATCCTCTGAGCCGCAAGCAAGTTAAAGCTCCCGATGAACAAACGCGAGAGGATTTCACATTGGTTGGCCGAAACGAGTAGGGGGGATGTCAGCTCGGACCACGCAGATGTGGAAAAGCACCCGTATTACCGCGCGTTTTTTCGGTGCTGGAACGAACATCGGTACTATGAAGCACACGACGTTCTGGAACAGCTTTGGCTCAATACCAAATCGCCCGACGCAGATTTCTTCAAGGGGCTGATTCAGGCTGCCGGTGCGTTCGTTCATTTGCAAAAGCGCTTCGAACATCCCTTGCACGCGAAGCACAGCAGGCGGTTGCCGCCTGCGGTGCGTTTGTTTCGTCTAGCGGAGAAAAATCTGACGAACTTCGCACCGTGGCATCACTCGCTCGATGTTGCCGCGCTTTGCCAACTTTTGAGCCGCTATGCGGATGAGATTGTTGCCTCGGAATATATGATCAATCCTTGGTCACCCGAAACAGCGCCGAAATTGGAATTAGGATAAAACGACGAAAGTGTCGGAGGTTCCGCTCACTCAAATAGCGGGGCAGCAGCCGTGTCTTCATTAACAGCGGTCTTCAGACCGGTGTTTCAGCGTCGCGGATGTCCCAGCCGTTTTAACGGCTCGCTCAGGCGATAATGCAACCGAAAGAAAAGCCGCTGAAACGGCTGCTGCGAAAAGAACCGTGGTGCCACCTGGCTGAAAGACGTCTTCTAGCTCGTGAAGATTAATTTGGTTCCCGCTATAACCAATACTGTCGCCAGGCAAAGCGAAATTACACGAACGGCGAAACGCCGGCTGCCGAGATGCGAGCCGATGATGCCGCCGATAATTGCTGCCCCTGCGAGAATGAAGCCAAGCGAAGGGATGGTGCGGACTTTTGTGAAGTAGCCAACCAGCCCCGCGATCGAGTTCACCCAAATGAACAACGCCGACACAGCGGCGGCTTCTCGGATAGCGGCCCAACGACAAAAGAGCAGGAGTGGTGTGAGAAAAATCCCGCCTCCAGTACCAGTTAATCCTGCCAGAAATCCAAGCGCTGCGCCCACGCTGATCGCGATCGGTTGCGAGGGAGGAGATGTTTGCGGCGGATCACTACGGCGAACCAGTAGTCGAGCTGCGGAGAACAGCAGCACAACGCCGATGAGGATCCTCAGAACCGACGCGGATGGCTGCAAATAACCGCCGAGATAAGCTGCCGGAATCGCGAGCAGCGCAAATGGCCAAAACAACTTCCACGAGAAATACCCGGCTCTCCAAAACTGAACCGTGCCGATGGACGCAACCAAAATGTTTAACACAAGCGCGGTTGGTCGAATGACGACCGGCGCGATTCCAAACAACGTCATCGTTGCGATGTAACCTGATGCGCCAGCATGGCCGACCGAAGAATAAAGCAACGCGATTACGCCGATCGCGAGGAAAAGAACAATGAGTTGTGTCGTGTCCATGTTGTCGAGCGGAGTCGAGACATCTCAGATTTTGTTGAAATGCGTTCTACGCACCCCGAAAAACAGCCAGAGATTCCTCGACTCCGCTCGGAATGACAAGGATTGTGATCGTCGAGCATGCGAACCAGCTTCCGCTTTGGAATTCTGGCGTTAGTGTGGTTGGTGACAGCAAATCACGACGATGCTGGCCTGACGCCGGCGGACACCCGCCGCTCAGAAGGCGCTCCTAAAACGACGGAACACACGAACCGCTTAGCGCACGAGAAATCGCCATACCTTCTCCAGCACGCGCACAATCCCGTAGACTGGTATCCGTGGGGCGAAGAGGCATTCGCAAAGGCGCGTCAGGAGAACAAGCCGATTTTTCTTTCGGTAGGATATTCCACCTGCCACTGGTGCCACGTCATGGCGCATGAATCGTTCGAGAATGAAGAAATAGCAGCGATCATGAATCGGGAGTTCGTGAACATCAAAGTCGATCGGGAAGAACGCCCGGACGTTGATCGCGTTTACATGACCTTTGTTCAAGCAATGACAGGCAGCGGCGGCTGGCCAATGAGTGTTTGGTTAACGCCGGACCTGAAACCGTTTGTTGGCGGGACGTATTTTCCGCCGGAGGACCGATACGGTCAGCCAGCTTTCAGGAAAGTACTGGAGCGGATCGCAACTGCCTGGAAGGAAGATCACGATAAGATTGTGGAGCAGGGCAGCAAGATTGTTGAGGCGCTTCGCGAGTCTCAATCAGCCGTCCCGGTCCAAGGGAAAATCGACGGCTCAGTTGCATATACAGCCTTCCGTCAGCTCGATCGCAGTTATGACCCGAAAGAAGGTGGATTCGGCAATGCGCCCAAATTTCCGCGGCCAGTCACGCTCAATTTCCTCACGCGGTTCTACGCGTCCGATCCTAACAGCGATTCCGGCAAAAAAGCTCTCGATATGGCGCTGTTTACGCTGCGCAAAATGGCTGCGGGCGGAATGCACGATCACATCGGCGGAGCATTCCATCGCTACTCGGTGGATCGTTACTGGCACGTGCCGCACTTTGAGAAAATGCTTTACGACCAGGCGCAGCTCGCAGTCGCCTATCTGGATGCAATACAAATTTTGCGCGACCCTCACCTCAATCCTCTCCCTGGCCAGGGAGAGGCGGACGCGAAAGCGCCGGTGAGGGTCGAATTTGAAGCGGTCGCGCGTGACATCCTCGACTACGTCGCTCGCGACATGACGTCGAAAGAGGGAGGCTTTTTGTCAGCCGAGGACGCCGACAGCCCTGTAGCTGTAGCGCCGGTCGATGACCGCCGGAGGCCATCAGCCCCGCCTGCAGACGTCGGCGCTCACAGAGCGCCGATACAGAAGACGGCTGAAGGCGCATTCTATACCTGGACGCAGAAAGAGATCGACGATGCGCTAGCCAATTCGGCTGAAATTTTCAATTTCCACTACGGCGTCGAAGCGCACGGTAACGTGCCAGAAGGTAGCGATCCGCACGATGAATTCAGCGGAAAAAACATTTTAATCGAGCGCCATACGATTGCTGAGACCGCTCACCATTTTAAGAAGAGTGAAGAGGAGATTGGGAAGCTGCTTGCGCGATCGCGCGAGAAATTGTTCGCCACCCGAACCCACCGGCCGCGTCCCCATCTCGATGACAAGATCATCGCTGCGTGGAACGGTCTGATGATCTCTGCTTTTGCGCGGGCAGCTCAGGTGTTAGATGATCCGCGTTACCTCGAAATTGCCGCGCGGTCTGCCAATTTTGTGCGATCGAATCTGTATGATCGATCGCGCAAGATTTTGTATCGCAGTTATCGGGAGGGCCGAAGCAACACAGAAGGATTCGCAGACGATTATGCATTCTTTATTCGGGGTCTGCTTGACCTATACGAAGCATCATTCGATGTCGAATGGCTGAAGCTCGCGATCGAATTGCAACAGACGCAGGACCGCTTGTTTTTCGACGAGAAGAACGGCGGATACTTCAGCAGTAGCGGCCGGGATAAAAACGTGTTCGTCCGGATGAAAGACGATAATGATGGTGCCGAGCCTGCTGCGAGCTCTATCGCGGCGCTGAATCTTTTGCGCTTATCGCAGATCTATGACGAACCGAAGATGGCTGAACGCGCGAGGAAGACGATCGAGGCGTTTGCGACCATCCTCTCGCAATTCCCCAGCGGTATGCCGCAGATGCTCGTCGCTGTCGAGGACTCGTTAGGCAAGCCACGACAAATTGTCATCGCGGGAAAAAAGGAGTCGCCGGAAACCAAAGCACTACTCGAAGAGGTTTATGGCCATTTTCTACCAAACACGATTGTGATTCTGGCCGATGCGAATGAAGGGCAGAAATATCTTGGAGCGAAAAACGAAGCGATCCGCGCGATGTCGGTAGTGGAAGGCAAACCAGCCGCTTACGTATGTGAGAATTTCACCTGCAAAGCTCCAGTGACTGACCCGAAGCAACTCGGTAATTTACTGAAGCGGTAGACTACTGGCGCGGGGCTCGTTATGCCACGCGGCCGCAGCAATTCTTATATTTTTTCCCGCTGCCGCAGGGACACGGTTCGTTGCGACCGACCTTTGGCAATGAACGGCGAATCGGCAGATCGATCGATATGTCGCCGGCACCATCGCCATTGCCGTCTCCACCAACCGCGGCCATCGCGCCGACTGGATGGCGGACGCGAGCGTCAGCGGTTGCCGTTGGTGCCGTTGGCCCTTCTTCGCGCAGGAGGAATTGCGGCAAGGTTGCCAGGAAATTCTCGAAAGCCTGCAGGTTGGAAGTGCTGCGGAACAGATTGTTCAGGACTTCGTTCTTAATATTCGCCATTAATTCGACGAACATGTCGTATGCCTCGGTCTTATATTCGATGAGCGGATCTTTCTGCGCGTAACCGCGGAGATAAACTCCTTCGCGCAACGCGTCCATGGCGTAAAGATGCTCCTGCCACAGGCGATCGATCGCGTTCAGAATGATGTACCGCTCCAGCCCCTTTACGGCAGTCGGCTCTTCGTGGCTCGATTTGCGCTCGTAAGCGCTCTTGATCTTTTCGATGAGGAACCGCGTGTTTTCTTCGGCGCTTCGGGTTTCAAATTGCGCTTTCTCCTTAGTCAGTCCCAGCGGAAAGGTCGTGTTTACCCAATGGATGAGACCCGTGTAATTCGGTTCATCGCCATCGAAGTATTCTTTCACTTTTACCGGCACGGCTTCATCAATGACTTCGTAGATGTGCGTGCGCGGTTCGTCGGCATCGATGACTTCATTGCGCCAAGTGTAAACGACCTCGCGCTGCATATTCATGACGTCGTCAAAATCGAGTGTGCGTTTTCGAATGAGATAGTTGCGTTGCTCGACCCGCTTCTGCGCTGTCTCGACGGATTTATTGAGCCAGCGATGCTCAAGCTCCTGACCCTCCTCGAGGCCGAAGCGTTCCATGATTTTTGTCATGCGATCGGCAGCGCCGAAATTGCGCATCAGATCGTCTTCAAAACTCACGAAAAACCGTGATGCGCCCGGGTCGCCCTGACGTGCGCAGCGTCCGCGTAACTGTCGATCGATGCGGCGGGCCTCGTGACGCTCGGTGCCGACCACCTTTAGTCCACCGAGCTCGGTAACGCCCGGCCCGAGCTTAATGTCCGTCCCGCGTCCAGCCATGTTGGTGGAAATCGTCACTGTGCCCGGTTGTCCGGCGCGAGCCACGATCTCGGCTTCCTGCATGTGGAATTTCGCGTTCAACACGTTGTGCGGAATTTTCTCGCGCTTCAGCATCCGGCTAAGCAATTCCGATGCTTCGACGCTGACTGTACCGACCAGCACCGGCTGTTGCTTCGCGTGGGCTTCTTTGATTTCCTTGATGACGGCGTTGTATTTTTCGCGACGCGTTTTGTAGATCCGATCATTGTAATCGGTCCGTCGCACCGGCCGATTCGTCGGGATCATGTTCACGTCGAGCTTGTAAATGTCGTGGAACTCAGCCGCTTCGGTCTCGGCCGTGCCGGTCATGCCTGCGAGTTTTTGATACAGCCGGAAATAATTCTGGATGGTGATGGTCGCCAGAGTTTGCGTTTCGCGATCAATCTGCACGCCTTCCTTCGCTTCCACCGCCTGGTGCAAACCGTCGCTCCAACGGCGGCCTGGCATTTTGCGTCCGGTAAACTCGTCGACGATGACAACCTTGTTGTCCTCGATCACGTACTGAACGTCTTTCTCGAACAGGCAATAAGCGCGGAGCAACTGCGAGATATTGTGAATCCGCTCCGCCTGCGTATCGCAATGTTGCTGGCGTTCCGCCTTTTTCTTATCCTTTTCTTCCGGGGACAGTGTCTCGTCCAAATCGATCTCGGTGAATTCGTTGATCAGGTCTGGCAAAACGAACGCGTTCGGATCATCTGGATTTAGAAAAATCCGACCCTGCTCGGACAGATCGGCTTCGTTCGATTTTTCGTCGATGGTGAAGAACAATTCCTCCTTGAGTTGGAAGAGCTCTTCCTTGCGCGTGTCCTGGTAGAACGAAAGCTCGGCCTTATCGATGGCGCGCCGTTTGTCTGGATCCTCCATCAGGCGCAGCAGCTGCTTGTTGCGCGGTTGACCGAGTTTGACTTTGAACATCAGCCGGCCGCCAGTCTCTACATCGTTTTGTTCGAACTTCTCAATCGCCTCGCTGGCGAGCCGGTTGCACAGCATGTTTTGCTTTCGCACTAATTGCTCGATGAGCGGTTTCCACTTGTCGTATTGATGCGTGGAAATCGTCGCAGGCCCGCTGATGATGAGCGGGGTCCGTGCTTCATCGATGAGAATCGAATCCACTTCATCGACGATCGCGTAGCAATAGCCGCGCTGAACCTGTTGTTCGCGCGTGGTAGCCATGCCGTTGTCGCGCAGATAATCGAAGCCGAACTCGCTGTTTGTGCCGTAGGTGATGTCCATCGCGTACTGCTCGCGGCGCACATCGGGTTCCTGGTCGTGTTGAATGCAGCCGACCGTTAGACCGAGAAAACCGTAAAGTTGTCCCATCCATTCCGCGTCACGTCTGGCCAGGTAATCATTTACAGTCACCAGGTGCGCACCGCGGCCAGTGAGCGCATTCAGGTAAAGCGGCAACGTCGCGACCAAGGTTTTACCTTCGCCGGTCGCCATCTCCGCGATTCGACCTCTGTGCAAAACGATACCGCCGACCAATTGCACGTCGAAGTGCACCATGTCCCAAGTCATCGGCTGATCGCACACCGTGAAGCTTTGTGCGTGATCCTTGAGCCGGCGTGCGGCGTTTTTCACGACCGCAAACGCTTCCGGCAAAATTTCATCGAGCTTTTTCCACTGTTCTTGGAGGTCCGGAATCTTTGAGAGCTCTTCCTTCCAGCCTGCGGTCTTCGCCCGCAACTCCTCATCGGACAAGCTCTTGAACTGCTCGTCCAAGTCGTTAATTTGGCGAACAATCGGGGTCAGACGCCTGAGCTCGCGCTGATTTTTCGATCCTAAAATCTTCTTTAAAATCCAAGCAACCATTTGAACCCGTAATATCGCTTACATTCCGCGTTTGTCATTCCGAGCGGATGCCGCCAACGCGGGAGCAGCCGGGGCTGCAACGCAGCCGCGAAAGGATTTTCGAGGCGAGGCCGGGCTTTCAATCCCGCCGAACTAGGACAGGTAGCGCTCCGGGATCCTTCGACTTCGCTCAGGATGACGCCTGTTGGCGAACGCAGGGTCCTCCACTAAAAGCTCCTCGGCAAATCGAGTGCCCTCCGCAACTGCCGCAAATAGTGGCTTCGCGAAATTTGGATCCCGCCAAACTGTTGCAGGTGTGGCGTGAGCCATTGCGTATCGAGCAGGAGAAACTTGCAGGCGCGCAAATGTTCCACCAGCGCCACCAGCGCAATTTTGGACGCATCGGTCACGCGATGGAACATTGATTCGCCAAAGAACGCGCCGCCGACGGCGACGCCGTAAAGGCCGCCGGCGAGTTGGTTTTCTTTCCAAGCCTCGACTGAATGGGCGTGACCGAGCTCATGTAACCGCGTGTAACTGTCGATGATGTCGCGGTTGATCCAGGTATTTTCGCGTTCCGCGCATGCTTGGATTACTGCTGAAAACGCTGTGTCGATTGTAATTTCAAAGGGTTTTTTCCGCGCCAGCCGACGCAATGCATGTGGCACATGAAAGTCCTCCAGCGGCAGGACGGCGCGGGGATCGGGCGAAAACCACTCAATTGAGTCATCGTTCATGGCCATCGGAAAAACACCGAGCCGGTAGCCTTGAAGCAAAAGTTCGGGATCGATCATGCTCTGAATGGTTAAAAGTTAAAAAGTTGAACAGTCGAAAGGTAAATCCTTTTTAAGGCTTTCTCGTTTTACCTTTTAACCTTTTAACGGTTTAACCCTTCAACTTTGTTGCAATGAAATCGGCGCTTCATAAAATGAGCAGATGAAGCCCCTTTTGATTCTGCTGGCAATCGCATTGCTGGCCTTGAGCGGCTGCACGGACCCTCTCGAACAACGCACCGGCCAGGAAATGCAAGAACAGTTCGGGCGTGGCATTACCGGTCAGGGAACGCTTGGCCCGATGGAGCGGGCTGCCGAGGATCCAGCGGCAGAGCATAGCGTGCCGCAAACGCATCCCTAGAATGTGAAGACCTCAGAACACCCAACGCACTCGAAAATTCTCATCCTCGATTTCGGGTCGCAATACACACAGGTCATCGCCCGGCGGATCAGGGAATGCCAAGTCTATTCTGAGATCATTCGCTTCGACACACCGGCAGCCGAAATCGCAGCGATGCGCCCTAAAGGATTAATTCTTTCAGGCGGACCAGCCAGCGTGTATGGGAAAGGCGCGCCTCAAATCGACTCGAAAATCTTTTCGTTAGGGATTCCAATACTGGGAATTTGTTACGGGTTGATGCTGATGGCGCATCATCTTGAGGGCCGTGTCGTTTTTACCGGCCGTCGTGAGTATGGCGCAGGGGTCTTGCACATTGCGGAACGATCGGAACTTTTCGATGGATTAGGCAATCAGCTGGATGTTTGGAATAGCCATGGCGACGAAGTCACGGCATTGCCAAAAGGTTTTCGCACCGTAGGAACAACCGAAGGTTGCGATTTCGCTGCCGTCGAAGATCCGGAACGCAAACTTTATGGTCTCCAATTCCATCCGGAAGTGGCGCACACGCCGCGAGGTAAAGAGATCCTGCAAAATTTCGTCTATAACATTTGCCACTGCGCGATGGACTGGACGATGGGCTCCTTCATTGAAGAGGCTTGCGCGCGCGTCCAGAAGCAAGTTGGCGATGACAACGTCGTGCTCGGTTTGAGCGGCGGTGTCGACTCGTCAGTGACGGCTGCGCTGTTGCACAAAGCGATCGGCGACCAGCTCACGTGCATTTTCGTGAACAACGGTTTGCTGCGCTCGCGAGAGGAAGAAATAGTGCAGCGTGTTTTCGGCGAAAATTTCCACATCAAACTGAAGTACGTCGATGCGTCAGAACGGTTCCTGTCGAAACTGCACGGTGTTACTGATCCGGAGGAGAAACGCAAAATTATTGGCAACGAATTCATCCGTGTATTCGAGGACGCAATCGTCGAACTGGCAAAAACCGACGATGGGTCACCCGTTTCCGATCACAAGTTCCGCTTTCTCGCACAAGGCACGCTTTACCCGGATGTCATCGAAAGCGTGTCGATCGAGGGAAATCCCGCGCAAGTAATAAAGAGTCACCACAACGTCGGTGGATTACCAGAGAAAATGCATTTCGAGTTGGTTGAACCGGTGCGGCAATTGTTCAAAGACGAAGTGCGCCAGGCGGGCCTGCAACTTGGTTTACCGAAAGAGATCGTCTATCGCCAGCCATTCCCCGGGCCGGGCCTGGCCGTTCGCATTCTCGGCGAGGTCACGCCTGAGCGACTGGCGATCCTGCGGGAGGCGGACACGATTGTGCAAAGCGAAATGGAAGCGGCCGACTGGTATTATAAAGTGTGGCAATCATTCGCCGTTTTGCTCCCGGTGCAATCCGTTGGCGTTATGGGCGACCAGCGCACCTACGAAAACACCGTCGCGCTGCGAATCGTCGAAAGCCAGGACGGCATGACCGCCGACTGGGTACGCATTCCTTATGAATTGCTCGCGCGCATTTCCAACCGCATCTGCAACGAAGTAAAAGGCGTTAATCGCGTTGTGTTTGATATCTCAAGCAAACCCCCAAGCACGATCGAATGGGAGTGAGGCGATTTTCGATTGCGGATTGCCAATTTTCGATTGGAAAGCCCGGCCGTTGCTTCCCTTCCGTTACGGGCAAGTGAGACGCTGCTTCAACCAATTTTTGCGACGGCGCTCATGAATTCCCGGAAATCTTTGCCGTTGCGCGCGGCGCGATTGAGCGCGTCGAGACGAGCGTCCATCGCCGCTTCGGGCAGAGCGACGCGATGTGAGTAGGAGCCGTTTGAAAAGACGATTTCGTCCCATTGAATGGACGAGATCTCGTCATTGAACCGTGCCACGGCGCGGCCACGGAAAAAAGCGCGCGTGGTTTCCGGCGGATTAAAAATCGCAGCTTTAATTTCATCCTCCGTGGTGACGCGGCGCATCAAACCTTTCCGCAACAGTTCGTAGTACAATCCGTGGTCGAGATCGAGATTGTGATACTCGAGGTCAATGGATTGCAGCCACGGATCGCTCCAGGAAAGCTTCTCGTCCTGCTGCAATGCATCGAGTAGGAATTTTTTGGCTGACCAGTCGACGCGATCCCGTGTTGCCATCGGGTCGCGTTCGAGATCATTCAGCACATTTTCCCATTCGGACAAGATCCATGCGTGCTCATCGTCTGGCGGATCGCTCCACAGCTTGCTCGCAGCGCGGAGATAAATTCGCTGTACGTCAATCGCAGAGATTTTGCGGCCATCCTTCAATTCGATGATCCAATCGAAAGTCTGATCACGACTAATGGATTTGTTGGCGTCTACTGGTTGCGCAATTTCCAGCTGTGGCGCTTCGCCACGCTCGATCAGATCCAGCACCAGTGCGGTAGTCCCAATCTTCATCGCTGTGGCCCATTCGCTCATGTTGGAATCACCAAGGATCACGTGAAAGCGGCGATAACGGCTGGCATCTACATGTGGCTCATCGCGTGTGTTGATCAGCGGACGCCGATTCATGGTATCGATGCTCACCACCACACTGAAAAAATCAGCGCGCTGCGAAATTTGATAGATCCCCGGTTCCCCCTGGCTGCTTTCGGCTTCGATCGCCATTTTGCCCGCGCCGGAGAAAATCTGGCGAGTGACAAGAAACGGCAGGATGCCGGCAACGATTCGATCCCACGGGATGTCCCGGAGCATCAGGTAATTGTCGTGGCAGCCGTAGCTATGGCCGGCAAAATCGGTGTTGTTCTTGTACAGGCGGACCTCATAGCCCGACGGCAATTTGTAATTCCGGCGGCGTGCGCATTCTGCAAGGATGCGCTCGCCGGCTTTATCCTGGGCGGCCATCTGCCGGAGAGTTGTGCACTCTGGCGTTGAATATTCCGGATGTGCATGATCGTTGTAGAAGCGCGCGCCGTTTGAAAGCACGAGGTCGCTTTTAATTTCCTCGAAGCTAAGAGGACGACGTTTGTCGATCTCGTAGTAAGCCGATTCGTCGGTGTCCTGAAGTAATTCCCGGGCGCGAAATCCGCGGGCATCGAGGTGCGGATCTTCTAGTTCATAATCCCATTTCATCAGCGCACCGTGATCGGTGTAACGGCGCACCAGTTCGATCGACTCGGCCACCACATCCACTGTCTCCGCACCAGACAGTGTGATGCCGTATTCCGTCTCCAGCCCAAAGACGCGTCTCATTGTCAGCCCATTCTGCTGTAGTAACAATCTTGCCAGTGATCTTCCACGCAGATACTCACCAGATGATTAATCGAGTTTGCCAAGGTAGTAGGATTGCTGGGAGAACTGTCGGTCCGGCCATATGCATGGGAAGCGAGCAGCTTTCCCTTAGTTTCACCGTGATTGCACTCGCATTAGATCACCGAAGTTGTGCGCACGCGTGCATCCGAAACTGGCCTAACCGGTGAAATCTTCACGACATTTTCCGGATCATAGTCGATGAGCTTGAGCCAATCCTCGGTAATATCCGTGGCCGGGAAGATATCGTTCTCCGCGTACTCCGCGTTAAACGCGAGTTGCAGGTCGGTTTCCCGAATTCCTTCGTCCTGTTGAGTCCCGATGGCCCGTTTAATCGCGATCGCCTTCGCGCGCTCTACAATTGACGCGATGATCGCGCCGCTGATCAAATCGCTGCGGTAAAGCGTTTCTTTGCGCCCGCTGCGCAGGGTCACTTCCAAAAATTTATTTTCGTCACGGCGGGCAAATTGCCAGTCAACAAACCGTTCGATCAGGCGTTCGATCGACGCTCCGATTCCATCAGCTTCCTTCGCCAGCACGCCGTCGTACGGCAGGTTATCAGTGAGATAGATCCTGTAAATTTCGCGCGTACCGTCCTTATCCGGACGATTGACCTTAATTTTTCGGTCGATACGCCCGGGACGCAGAATTGCGGGATCGATCAGATCGGCGCGGTTCGAAGCAAGAATGATCACAACGTCGTTGAGCGAATCGATTCCGTCCATCTCCGAGCAGAACATCGGCACCAATGTAGAAAGAATGTTCGAATGTCGCGAGGCTCGTCGTGTGCCGAGAATCGATTCGGCTTCATCGATAAAAAGGAACGGCATGAAACCTTCCTTTCGTTTTTCGCGAGCAGTAGCGAAAATCTCGCGCACCATGCGTTCCGATTCGCCAACCCACATGTTGAGGATCTCCGGACCCTTCACGTGCATGAAATATTCGCGCATCTCTGTGCCGGTTTTTTGACCGAGTTGCTTCGTCAAATTGAATGCCGTTGCCTTGCCGATGAGCGTCTTGCCACAACCTGGCGGACCGTAGAGCAGGAAACCTTTTGGCGTAGCGTGTTGAAACCTTTTGAAAAGATCGGGATGCAAAAGCGGCAACTCGATTGCGTCTTTGATTCCTTGGAGCGCCGCGTCCTGGCCACCGACTTTTTCCCACGGCAACTCCGGTACCGTGTCGAGGTAATATTCGTCAGATTTAGTGCTCGAGAGCATCTCCAGGGCCATGCGGTAATTGGAATCAACGCGAACTTCGTCGCCTGATTTCAAATTGGTGTGAGCGAGTTCTGAGGAGCGTTGCAGCACCATTGAATGCAACCCGTGCTCGGAACCCACGCGCAATCGATCTTTGCCAATGACCTCCGTAATTTTTGTTACAGGGCCAGCCGTCTCGAATCCCAAATCACCGACAATCACAAAGGCTTCGTTCACCAAAACGCGCGTGCCTTTTTTCAACCTCGAAAGGGTTATGCGAGGATCGACGTTGCAATAATAGTCGGCACCGCCAACTACGATATGTGCGGTCTCCTTCGAAGTGGCGCCGAGAAATGTGCCGATCCGGTTCGCGGGAGAAGTCACTTTTTTGACCACTTCCTCAAGCTTCTCAATCATCCGACGCGCCTCGACCATCGTTTCCTGCTGATCAAGAATCTGCGGGCGCAATTGCAACAAATCCCGCCGGACCGGATCACCGGGCGGCAATGATCCGATCATTTGATCGAATGAATCGAGGAGAGTTTCCGGACCCGAGTCCACTTCGCCTTCGCCCTGCAATCCCTCGCTGCGCTCGTCGCTCATTATGGTTTGGGTCAATCCGCCGAACCGAGTTAATTATACCGTCATCAGTCGTGTTCGCAATCTTCGACGCTACGCGTCTATAAAATGTTCAACCAATCGCGACCGGTAACGTCGCGGAAATTCCAAACACCAAATTCGAACGACCAAATCTTTACCCGCGACGCTCATCTGTTACGTGCAACCGATCGAGTATCCAGATTGAACATTGTTTGAAATTGGATTTTGGAACCTGGAGTTTCCCGAGCGGTCTTTCATTTCGAAACACCACAATCGTGCGAGTTGCAGGTGCACGGCCACGCCGCTACGTTCGGTGTTGCTCGGGAGCCTTAGCTCAATTGGTTAGAGCGCCGCCCTGTCACGGCGGAGGTTGCGGGTTCGAGCCCCGTAGGCTCCGGAATAATTTTTCGGGCGATAAAAAACAGTTCGACAAATTGCTCCCTCGTTCGTAAAAGACCTCTGAAAACGTCGTCCGACAGTTTCACTTATCTTCGGCAGGCTGAGTAAGCCGGAGGGGCCGGATCTTGGCTGAGACACCGGTTCAACGCGATCCTGCAAATCTAAATCTGCGCAATCTATGCACACCAAGCGCCAAACAAATGTCCAGCGCGCAACCCAGTGTGACCTCAACCTCAAACTCGCACAATTCAACTCTCAACAATAAAATGAAAAGGAAAAAATCGACAACTGGCCTAACGAAGTCCGCTCTGGGAAACTGCCGAATTGATGCGTCACCTGATCGTGGGTTTATCAGGAAACGTTTGCTGCTGGCAATCCTCCTGATGGGTGCGTCTCTGACCCTGTTTGTTTGGGGGGCAGGAGGAATTTCATATCGTCATTCAGCGCGTTCGACACCGCTGAGGGTGACGGCGAATGCGCAATTCTATCCCACATTCGGAACACCCAATGATGCGCTGGTTACGGAGGATGGCGCTAATGTACTTGTCTCGGTCACCGGGGCCACCACACCGTGCCCCAACAAGCCCACTCCGCCACCGACCACTTTCACTACAGGTGTTCAAGTTTTCAGCACCTCTGATTTCAGTAACCCGTGCGGTGGCCAACAAGTTATTAATTTTCCACCGCCCCCGTTGGCCGTAGAGCATGTCGACGGGATGCAATTTT